>JBGSIV010000256.1:0-31154 GCA_041742355.1 Candidatus Zixiibacteriota bacterium | reverse complement strand
AACGGCCTAAATGGGCCCCAATTCGTGGATGCGTACGGTGATCGAATCCTCTGTTGGGACGTCAAAGTCGATCATGATCGAATCCCCCGGCGCGAAGACCGAGTCGTTCAACCTTGCCCCATAGTGCTCGGGTACGCCCTTCTTGACATTGACGCTGTCGCAGCCGGGCGACGGGACGTGTACCGCCTCCGAGTAGATATGGAAGAGCATCGACGTGTCCCAGCCGTTGCCCGATTCCACCCAGACCGAGTAGCCCCTTGCCGGAACCGGATCCCCGTTGTTGTCCAGTTGATCCCAGCAGGTCCGATAGGCTCCCGCCGCCAGTATCCGATCGACCACCGTCACCGAAAGCAGTTCGTCCGGCGGATCATCCTCGCAGCCTGTCGTCGCCATCCACATCAGCAACGACAATCCGAGCAGCCCGATCACTGTGCGCATACGGTCCCTCCTTCGACGTCAATCTTCACCTCTGACAATAATATACCTGGTTATCCTTTTCCGCAAACCCCAAAAAAATACCGCCGGCAGGGTAGTTTGGCCGGCGGCACTGTGGAGGAACCAAGTACAATAGAGCCTTCGCCCTATTCCATGATGTATGGTCCTTGGGTGTTAGAACGATCACCGGCCGTGGAGCGTGCTGATAACCGTCCCCAGATCACTCTTCAGTTGTTTTTCCTCTTCGTTGTCGGTTGCCCGGTTGTTGTCCGGCCAATTTCCGGTCACGCCCGGTACAGGGCGAGACCAATTCGTATTCAGAGAGCCACCCCGGAATGCCGGAGCGATCCTGTCACTACAATGTGCGTCGGAATCCCCGCTTGCCGGGGGGGTTCAACAGTCCTGCCGCCGGATGCCATACCTGAGGAAGTCCCAATCGGCGGCAGGCTATCCTCTAGCGCTCGTCGGTCAGGCGGCGCAGATACGCCGGCACTGTCCGATCCGAATCCGTGAACAGAGGAACTCGCGGCCTGACTTTGCCGTGTCCATTCCCGTTCCCGTGACCGTTTCCACCGATCGGTTCGCCGAAGTAGTCCGGCACACCGCCGGTGTCGGCTGCCGCCGCCACCGGTTCTTCCACCGGCGGAGTGATCTCAACCGGCTCCCGCCGCATCTGCAGCTCGGGCTCGACCTGCTCGACCGTTTCCGGGAACAGGGACATCGGCTTACCGGCCGGCGTTTCGCGCACCACCCGCTCCAGCTCTTCCCGCTCAACCTGTACGCGCTTGGCGTCGGCCGCGCCGAACCCGGTCGCGATCACAGTCACCCGCATCTCGTCGTTCATCGTCGGATCGATCACCGCCCCGAAAATGATATTGGCGTTATTGCCCGCCGCTTCATAGATGAGCGAGGTTGCGGTATTGACGTCAAAGAGCGTCATGTCTTCGCCGCCAGTCACATTGATCAGCACGCCGCGCGCGCCGCAGATCGAGACATTCTCCAGCAGCGGCGATGAAATCGCCTGCTGCGCGGCGTCGATAGCCTTTTCTTCTCCCTTGCCGTACCCGGTCCCCATGAGGGCGTCGCCGCGCTCCAGCATGACCGTGCGCACATCCGCGAAATCGCAGTTGATCAGGCCGGGAATCGTGATGAGGTCCGAAATACCCTTGGTCGCCTGGTGCAGAACTTCGTCGGCGACTTTGAACGCGTCCACCAGCGGCGTCTTGCGATCGACAATCTGCAGCAGTCGCTCGTTGGGGATCGTGATGAGCGTGTCGACTTTGGAGCGCAGCTCATCGAGGCCGGCGTCGGCCCGCTTCACGCGGTGCGGGCCTTCGAAGCGGAACGGTTTGGTGACAATAGCCACCGTCAGCGCGCCCGCTTCGCGGGCGATTTCCGCCACCGCCGGAGCGGCACCGGTCCCGGTGCCACCGCCCATACCCGCCGTAATGAAGACGAGATTCGGTTTGCCCATTGCTTCGGCGATCTGCGCCCGGCTCTCCTCGGCCGCCTTGCGGCCAACCTCGGCATTCGCCCCGGCGCCGAGTCCGCCCGTCAGATCAAGGCCGATCTGGACCTTCTTGTCCGCCCGATTGCTGTCGAGGACCTGCGCATCGGTGTTGATCGCAATGAACTCCACACCCTGGAGCCGGGCTTCAATCATGCGGTTGATGGCGTTGCCGCCTCCGCCGCCGACGCCGACGACCTTGATATTGGCATAGCCAATGAAGTCTTCGGCGAAATTGAAGGTGTGCTTGTGATCAGTCATCGGGTTCCTCCATGGAGATGTAGCATTAAAACTGATTTGAAATCCACCTTTCGAACCGTTTCAGAATACCGCGCACCTTACCCGAGGTCGTGCTGGTCGCCTCCGGCTCGTTGTGGAAGCCGTAGACCAGCAGACCGTGCGCGGTCGCATAACAGGCATTGTTCAACTCATCCGGAATACTCTCGAAGCCCCGAATCGAGGCCGACCGCACCGGCATATCGAGCATCTGTTCGGCCAGGTCGATCGTCCCCGCCAGTCTTGATCCGCCGCCGGTAATAACCATACCGGACGCCAGGATGTCCTCGACTTCGGCGCGGCGCAGTTCGCGGATCACCAGCGCGAGGATCTCTTCCATTCGCGGCTCGATAATCGATGCCAGCACGTTGCGCGAAATCTCCTTCGGGCCGCCGCCCGCCGCACTCTCGACCTGGATCATTTCCTCGGCATCGACCATCGACGCCAGCGCGGCGCCGTGGGCCAGCTTCAGCGACTCCGCCTGCTCCACCGTCGTGCGCAGGCCGATTGCTATGTCGTTGGTAACGTTCCGGCCCCCCAGCCCCACCGTAGCCGTGTGCCGGATCGCCCCTTCATGGAAAATCGAGATATTGGTCAACTCGCCGCCGATATCGACCACCACTACCCCGTTGCGCGTCTCCTCCGGCGTCAACAGCGCTTCGGACAACGCCAGCGATTCGAGTACGATATGATCCGCATCGAGTGCGCACCGCTCCAGCGCCCGGTAGATGTTCCGGGCCGTGGTCACCGAGGCGGTCACGATATGCGCCTCTACCTCGAGCCGCACCCCGGACATTCCGATCGGATCCTTGATCCCGGTCTGGTCATCGACCGCGTACTCCTGTGGGATCACGTGGATGATCTCGCGGTCGACCGGAATCGACACCGTTCGCGCCGCGTCGACCGCCTTCTGTACATCGGCCATCGTGATTTCGTTGTCCGCCCGGTTAACCGCAATCACCCCGTGCGAGTTGATCGACCGGATATGCTCCCCGGCGATTCCGACCGTCACCCGGTCGATCTCCGTGCCGGAAACCAGCGCGGCATCGTCGACCGCCTTGCGGATCGACCGCATCGTCTTGTCCATATCGACCAGCACACCGCGGCGGAGTCCCTCCGACTGGCACTGGCCGTGACCGATCACATAAAGACGGCCGTCGCTGTCCATCTCGCCGACCACACACACAATCTTGGTCGTACCGATGTCAAGAGCCGCTATGATGTTTTCGGTCGCCATAATCCGTTCAGTCCATCGCCTTCAGCGAATCGGCGGCGAGTTTCGCCTTCTCTTTCGCTTCTTCTTCGCGCCGCTTCATCTCTTCTTTCGAGAGGGCGCAAATAATCATTTCGTCGTACCGCAAATCAACCCGCTCGACGCCGGTGAGATTCGTTTGGTAGTTGCGGGTGAACTCCACGAACCGGTCAAAATCCTCGTTGAGCCGATCGGCCCGCGCGGTCAGCCGGTACGGCAGCCCGGCAATCGCCACCGTCAGGAAATCCTTCTCGCTGAAATCAATCTCGTCGACCAGCCGGTACAGGTCGGCCCGCGCATGCCGCAGTTCTTCCAGTTGGTCGAGCACCAGCACCACCCGGGGATCCTTGCAAAATGAGTGCAGCGCCCCGGTCACCAGGCCAGTGAAAACCGGCTGTTCCCAGACGATACGCTCGTAGTCCAGGGCAATCAGCCGCGCCCGGCTGTTTAATCCAAACAGCTTGCCCGTTTCCTGGCCGAGCACGAAGCAGACCGGCTCGAACTCGTTGGTACGGATATCGATCTCTCCCGGCAGCTTGAACGTAACGTCGACCTTGAATACGTCGGCGTCGGCCAGCAACTGCTTCGCCAGGCGATCCACCGGTTGCGAACTCAGCGGAGCCGATCGCAACATGCTGAACTTCGCTTGCCAGTTCTCAACCGGCTTGCCGTCGAGCGTCACCGCCCGCAGGCGGCAGGCGTCGGTGAAGTTCACGGTCACGGTCAATACCAGCCCGATCACGAGCAGCACCAGCGCCGTCAGGCGGAATCTCTTCCCGTTTACTTGCATTGTTTCTTCAACGCTTCCAGAATGTTTTTGCGTTCAAGGGTAATTGAGCCGGCGCCCATCGTAATCACGAGGTCGCCCGGCCGGGCTACCTTTGCCACGGCCTCCGGCACATTCGTCCGCTGGCCGATACAGGTGAAATCGCCAATCCCCTTCTCGGCCGCATTGGTCTGGATGATCTCGGAGACCACACCTTCGATCGGTTTCTCCCGCGCCGGATAGATATCCACCAGCAGGCACTTGTCGGCGATTGCGAGAGCATCGGCGAACTCGCCGACGAATTCCCGCGTGCGCGTGAACAGATGCGGCTGGAATACAACGATGACGCGGCGGCCGTACACATCCTTGGCCGTCCGCAAGGTCGCCTCCACTTCGGTCGGGTGGTGCGCGTAGTCGTCCACCACCGTGATCCCGTTGACTTCACCAACATACTCGAACCGGCGGCCGACTCCCGTAAACCCGCGCAGACCATCGGCGATGATCTCAAACGGAACACCCAGCTCGGTGCACGCCGCGACCGCCGCCAGTGCATTAGCTACATTGTGCTTTCCCGGCACCCGCAGGATGATCTCCCCGAGCAACTGCCCCCGGCGAAACACCGAGAAGACTGACCGCCCGGGCTCCATCCTCATCTCCATCGCGCGGTAATCCGCATCCACGGAGAAACCGAAGGTCACGAACGGCCGTGTCAGCCGCTCACGGAGATGGATGAGATTATCGTTGTCGGCCGACAGCACGACCGAGCCGTAGAACGGCACGCGGTTCATATAGGTCAGGAACGAATTAGTCAAATCCTCCATGCCGTTGTAGCACTCGAGGTGATCCGGCTCGACGTTGGTCACGACCGCCATCGTCGGGAACATGGAGAGGAACGACTTGTCGTACTCATCCGCTTCGGCCACGAGGTACTCGCCGCCGCCGAGCGCCGCGCCGGTGCCCAGTTCGGCCACCACCCCGCCCACAATGATCGTCGGCTTGAGCCCGCCCGTCTGCAGGATCCGCCCGACCATCGAAGTCGTCGTGGTTTTGCCGTGCGTGCCGGCCACCCCGATCGAAAACTTCAGCCGCATCAGCTCGCCGAGCATCTCCGCCCGCTTGATCACAGGGATCCCCAGCCGCCGCGCCTCAACCACCTCAGGGTTGGCCTCGCCCACCGCCGACGAGATTACCACCACTTCGGCTTCACGGATATTGGCGGCGTCGTGGCTGTCGTAAATGCGCACGCCCCGTTCGGTGAGGTAGCGGGTGATATCCGACGGCGTCTGGTCCGACCCGCTGATCTCGAACCCGAGGTTGTGCAGTATCTCAGCGATACCGGACATTCCGGAGCCGCCGATCCCGACGAAGTACAGCTTTCGAATTTTTCCAAACATCAGTGTATTGTTGGCAAAAGGTAATATTTCCCTGGAGGTGGTAACGACTGCGGCTTTCACACGTTCGCCTTTCTTTCGGTTGTGATAAGCTCGATGATGTCCTCGGCGATTTGATCGACCGCCGGCTTCCGGTCGCGCCGGGCGCGATCCAGCTTCTCTTTCATTGCCCGATACTCGTCCGATTGCAAAAGCGCAATCGCCTCGGCGATCAGGTCATGCTGTGGCAGATCGTTCTCATCAATTACGCGGGCCAGCCGCGCATCGGCGAGGTCACGGGCGTTCTTGCGCTGGTGGTCGCCGGCGGCATGCGGATACGGCACCAGAATTGCCGGGATCCCGCAGGCCGCGAGTTCGGCCAGGGTCAGTGCCCCGGCCCGTGCCACTGCCAGATCGGCGACCGCATACACTTCAGCCATATTGTGAGCAAACGGAAAGAGGGAGCAGCCCGAAACCTTACTGCCTGCCGAAGCAGCGACATCCTTGTAGTCCCTCTTGCCGGTTTGCCACAACACCTGGAAGCCGTCCGCCAGTGAGCCGATTTCGAGACTCCGCTGCACGGCCTGATTTATTCCTCGCGCGCCCTGGCTTCCGCCGAGCACGAGAATCGTCTTCTTCCGGGGATCGAGGCCGAACGCTTTCATCGCATCCTCGCGCTTCCCCTCGGTCAATGTCCGCCGCACCGGATTGCCGGTAGTGATCATATGCGCGTCCGTCTGCAGGTGCTTCCGCGCACCGTCAAACCCGAGGTAGATCCGCCGCGCCCGTTTCGCTCCCTGCCGCGTCGTGATGCCGGGGAACGAGTTCTGCTCCTGCAGCACGGTCGGGACTCTGCGCCACGCCGCCGCTTTGAGCACCGGCAACGCCACATACCCGCCGGTCCCGACCACGACGTCCGGGCGGAATCGCCCGAGCAGCAGCCACGCTTTCAGGAGCGCTCCTGCCAGCACGAACGGCACCAGCAGGTTTACCGGCGAGAACGACCGCACCAGCCCCCGCACATTGATTATCTGCAGCGGGTACCCGAGATTCTCGCGGATGCGATACTCGATCCCGCGCGTTGTCCCAACAAAGAGAATTTCGATCGGGTTCTTCCCTTGCAGCAATTCGCGGATGCGATCGGCAATCGCGATTGCCGGGAACAGATGCCCCCCTGTGCCGCCACCGGCAAAAATGATCCGATACTCCCGCGTCGTCATGCCCGCACCCTCCGCGACAGATTGATCAGCACGCCGATCGCCATGCTCGAGATGAGCAGCGACGAACCGCCGTACGACATGAACGGCAGCGGAAGCCCCGTCACCGGGAGGAGACTCGTCACCACGCCGATATTCACCGCGACATTGATGAACAGCGAGAGCACGACACCCGATGCGAGCAAAAAGCCGAACCGGTCGGGCTGCTCGGCGGCAATCTTGAATCCGCGGAAAAGTATGTATGCGTACAGCCCGAGCAGGAAGACCAGGCCGACCAGCCCGACCTCCTCGCCTGACGCGGCAAAAATGAAGTCGGTGTGTGGATACGGGAGGAAGAACAGCTTCTGACGGCCGTCGCCAAGACCCGTGCCGAGTACACCTCCGGCGCCGAGTGTGAGCGCCGCCTGTTTGGACTGGTAGCTGCCCTGGAGCGGATCGAACACGGCGCCAAGGTAATCCATGACACGGGCCTTCTTGTAGCCAATCACGAACACCATGAAAGCCGCCGCAGCCGCCGACGGCACCGTCGCCATCAGCAGGTGCTTGATCTTCGCACCGGCCAGGAAGAACAGCCCCAGCACCGTGGCAAATATCACGATCGTCTGCCCGAGGTCCGGCTCGAGCACGATGAGCACGAGTCCGGCGCCGATCATCGGCGCGTAGGGCAGCATCATCTGCTTCAGCTTGGTCAGATCGCGGTTCGGATTCGCCAGCGACCAGGCCAGGAAGTAGATCATGACAAACTTAAAGAGTTCGGATGGCTGCACCGTCATCGGGCCAAAAAACAGCCAGCGGTGTGAACCGTTGCGGGCGGGCATGACGAACACCAGCGCGAGCAGGCCGAGCACGACCATGAACATCGGCCAGGAGTAGACCGCCCACCGTTCCAGGTCGATCCGGCAGACGACCGCCATGGCAATCAGCGACAGGATCGCCCAGACGAACTGCCGCCCGATGAAGTACAGGTGCGATCCATGGCGGCTCTCGGCGAGCATCGACGATGTCGAATACACCAGCACCAGCCCCGACAGGATCAGGAGCAGGTAGGCAATCAGGAGCCGCTCGTCGAACCGGCCCTTAGATGACGACCGCGTTGTGGTTTTTCTTACCATTCTTCAGATCGGCGACCGCGGCCTTGAAAACCCGGCCGCGGTGTTCAAAGTTGTCGAACATGTCAAAGCTGGCGCAGGCCGGCGACAGGAGCACTGTCTCACCGGGACGGGCCTGCTCGAAACATTTGTGAACCGCCTCATCCATCGTCGAAGCGAACTGTACGGGGAAAAGCTGTCCTAGCTCCCTGAAGATCTTATCTTTTGCTTCGCCGATCGCCACGATCCCCCTGACCTTGTCGCGCGCGAAGCGCACGATCGGCTCGTAGGGTGCGCCCTTGTCGCGCCCGCCCAGAATCAGGTAGATCGGCGTATCAATCGACTGCAGCGCGAAGCACACCGAGTCGACGTTGGTCGCTTTCGAGTCGTTTACAAAACTCACACCGGCCACGCTCTTCACCCGCTCCAGCCGGTGCTCGACACCGGGAAACGTCGCGAGGACCTTCCGCAGGACAGGCGGTTCGATCCCGAAACGCAGCGCCATCGCCACCGCGGCCGCGGCATTCTGCAAATTGTGCGGACCGGGAATCAGGATCTCTCTGACTGGGATCACCTCGCGCTCACGCCCCTCGTGGCGGCACCAAAGCACTCCGCTCCGCACGAATGTCGTCGCGCGCGGATCCTGACCCGCCGTGAAGTACACCCGCGCCGCCTCGGTCCTGACTGCATCCGCCGCCGATACCGGATCGTCGAGGTTCGTCACCAGCACGTCGTCGCGGCTCTGGTTCTCGGTAATCCGGTACTTGGTCTTCTTGTACTCCTCCATCGAACCGTGACGGTCGAGGTGGTCGGGCGTGATGTTGAGAATAGCCGCCACGTTCGGCTGGAAATCGGCGATTGTCTCAAGCTGGAAGTTGGAAACCTCGACCACGGCCACGCTGTCGGCCGACACGTTCGAAGCGATCTCGGCGAACGGCCGCCCGATATTGCCGCAGACATACGTGTCGAATCCGGCTTCCCGGAAAATCTCGCCGGTCAGGGTCGTCGTTGTGGTTTTCCCGTTGGAGCCGGTGATGCCGACAATCCGCCCGCGGCAGAACCACGAAGCGAACTCGATCTCCGAGAAGATCGGGATTCCGCGGGCCTGCACGTTCCGGGCAATCGCCGCCGTCAGCGGGATGCCGGGTGAGATCACGACATAATCACTGTCGAGGATGCGATCGGTGTGCGCGTCGGTTTCGAACGGAATCCCCGACTTCTCAAGCTGCATGACCGCCACCGCCAGCTTGTCGCGGCGGCCGGCATCGGTCACAAACGGAATCCCGCCCATCTCCTTGGCGAGAAGCGCCGCCGCCTGACCGGAGCGGGCCATGCCGATAATCCCTACTCTCCGTCCACGAATCTTTTCTTCCACCGTCATCGTATCACCGCACCTTTAAGGTCGCCAGGGTAGCCAGGGCGCACAGCGCGCCGAGTATCCAGAACCGCACCACGACTTTCTCCTCGGCCCAGCCGAGCAGCTCGAAGTGGTGGTGGATCGGCGCCATCTTGAACACCCGCTTCCCCCCGCGGTATCTATAGGAAAGCACCTGGATGATCACCGACAGCACTTCCATCACGAAGACGCCGCCGACTATCACCAGGAGGAGTTCTTTCTTGAGCATGATAGCGATCGCCCCGAGCGCGCCCCCCAGCGCGAGCGACCCGGTATCCCCCATGAAGACTTCCGCTGGATGCGAATTGAACCAGAGAAATCCCAGTGCCGAACCGATCGCCGCGCCGCAGAAAATCGTCAGCTCGCCCGCTCCCGGCAGATAGACAATCTGCAGGTAGCTGGAGAAATCCAGGCGGCCGGAGAGGTAGGCGATCCCGCCAAAGGCCACAAAGGCCAGCCCGCTCAAACCGATCGCCAGGCCATCGAGGCCGTCGGTCAGATTGACCGCGTTGGAGGATCCCGTCAGGACCACAATCATCCACGGGATATAGAGCCATCCAAGGTCGAGCACGAGGTTCTTGAAGAAGGGAATGTCCGTCTGCCCGTTGTACAGTCCTCTCGGCGCCACCCACAACAGGAGTCCGCCGAACACGATCCCCAGCGCGACCTGGCCCATGAATTTTTTGCGCGCCACCATTCCCTTCGACTGCTTCTTGATCGCCTTCGAGTAGTCGTCGAGGTAGCCGAGAAGCCCCAGCCAGGCCGTCACCAGCACCGCCATCAGCACGTAGAAATTGGACAGATCCGACCAGAGGAGCGTCGGAATGATTATCCCCGAGAGAATAATCAGCCCGCCCATTGTCGGCGTACCCGCCTTCTTCTGATGAGATGCCGGCCCCTCGGCGCGAATCTTCTCCTTCACCTGGTACTTCTTTAGCAGCCCGATGAAGAACGGCCCGAGGATGAGGCAGATGAAGATCGCCGTCACCGTCGCGCCGGCAGTCCGGAACGTAATGTACCGGAACAGATTCAATCCCGAGACCTGCTCGGAGAGCGGGAAAAGCAGATGGTACAGCACTACTTCTCCTCCCCCGGATCACTCAAACCGCGCAAGACCTCCTCCAGTCCGATACCACGAGATGCTTTCAGATAGACCAGATCGTTGTTTTCGATGAGGCCGGCGATCTCCCGCGCACACGCCTTTGCATCGGGGTAGTGCCGCATGTGCCGGCGGTTGCCGCCGGCGGCCACCGCGCCCTCGAGCGTTTCTGCCGAAAGCGGCCCGACAAACACAGCTGCGTCAAACGGGTACTGCGCCAGCGCCGCGCCGATCTCACGGTGGTACCGCGGTGAATCCACCCCCAGTTCAAGCATGTCTCCGAGCACTACCACGCGCCGGTGCTCTCCGCCGATCGCGAAGAATCCCGCCAGCCCTGCCTTGACATTCTCCGGGTTCGCGTTATAGCAGTCGACCAGGATCCGCGCCCCGCCCCTCTGGACATACTCCCCGCGCATCGGCGCGGTCTCGAGCACTAATTTTTCGGTGTCGACAATCGTGTAATCATAGCCGAGCGTGCGCGCAATCGCATACGCCGCGGTGAGATTGTACACCTGGTGCTTCCCTACTAACGGCAGGTGGAAGCGATGCCCCTCAAGGACAACCATCGTCGTACCATCGTTGCCGATCTCCCATCGATCGGGATGGAAGTCGGCATGGTCGTGAAGCCCGAACGTCACGTAGTTCTGGCGGATTCGCGCCGCCTCTTTCATAAGTACCGGATCATCGGCATTGATAATGGCGGGAACATCGGGCCGCGAGGATCGCACGAGGTCGAGCTTCGCCTGCGCCACCGCCTCGATCGTCCCGAGGAACTCCAGGTGCGTCGCACTGACATTGGTGATCGCCACCACATCCGGCTCGACAATCTCGACCAGCCGTGGCATTTCCACGTGCGTGGAGATTCCCATCTCCAGCACCGCCACGCGGCAATCGCCCGGCACCTTGAACAACGTCAGCGGCACACCGAACAGGTTGTTCAGGTTTCCCGGCGAACGGTAGGCCGATGGTTCCAACGCTTCGATCAATCGGTACGTCAGCTCTTTCGTCGTTGTCTTGCCGTTCGACCCAGTGATGCCGATGAAGCGCGCGTTGATCGCGTGGCGATACTGCTTCGCCAGCACGATCATTGCTTCATGGCTGTCCGGAACGACCACGATCGGGACATTCTGCCCCATTTGGTCGAGCCCCGGGTAGTCGTACTGCGCGATCACGCCGGCCGCCCCTTTGGCAATCGCCTGCGCGATGAACTGGTGACCGTCGAACTTCTCGCCCCGGATGGCCACGAACAGCTCGCCGTCGGCAAGTGTCCGGCTGTCGATCGAGACACCTCGAAACATCGCTGCGCTCTTGTCCGCAGCGCTGTAGATCTGTCCGCCGGTCACAGCGGCTAGTTGGTCGAATCGCAAAGCTATCACGTCCGCGCAGTTGAATCGGTTGAGGTGTATCCCATGTGAGCCAGCGCCGCCCGCGCCTCTTCCCGGTCATCGAAGTGGTGCCGCTCACCTCTTATTTCCTGGTAATTCTCCGCCCCTTTGCCGGCCAAGAGCACGGTGTCCGCCGGCTCGGCCATGCCGAAGATCATCGCGATCGCCCGTCGGCGATCCGGCTCGATCGTGTGGTTCGTTCCCTGCAAGCCCGGCCGGATATCTGCAATGATGGCCAGTGGATCTTCCGAGCGGGGGTTGTCACTCGTTACCACGGCAAAATCAGCGCTCGTCGTCGCCGCCGTTCCCATCAGCGGACGTTTGCCGCGGTCACGGTCGCCGCCGCACCCGAACAGAATCAGCAGCCGCCCGGTCGTTACCTCGCGGGCCGACTGGCAGAGCCGTTCGATCGCATCCGGCGTATGGGCGAAATCGACAAACACCGAGAACGGCTGCCCGGAATCCACCCGGTTAAACCGCCCCGGCACCTCCGTGGCGTTCTCCAGGCCAAGCACGACGTTGTCCAGATCCACGCCCGCCGCCAATCCGCCGCAAGCCGCCGCGATCGCATTCATCAAGTTGAACCGCCCCGGCAGACGCAGCGTCACGGTCCGCGTTCCCATCGGCGAAACCAGATCGAACACCGTCCGCCCCGGCTCGATTTCGTAGCGAGCGGCATAGACGTCCGCAGCCTCGTCCGAAAGCGAATAGCTCATGTACGAGGACTTCAGTTCGGCGAAGAGCGGGCGGAACTCCGGGACATCCAGGTTGATCACCGCGTACGACAACTCCCCTTCGAGCTTCGCCAGCAGCTTCTTCTTCGCGGCGAGGTATGACTCCATCGTCCCGTGGAAATCGAGGTGGTCGCGGGTCAGGTTCGTGAAGATTCCGACGCGGAAATTGATGTGTTCGACCCGCCTCAGCTCGAGGGCGTGCGATGAAACCTCCATCACCGCGTTGACACAGTTGTTCTTGCGCATCAGGAAGAACAGCCGCTGCAAATCAAGCGCCTCCGGCGTGGTGCGCTCGGCATGGAACTTCTCCTTGCCCGTGTCATAGACTGTCGAGGCAATCAGCCCGGTCGTTTTGTTGCGCGCCTCAAGAATGCTTCGCAGCAGGTAGCAGGTCGTGGTCTTCCCGTTGGTCCCGGTGACACCGATTACCTTGAGCTTCATACCGGCGTATTCGTAGAACGCCGCGGCCGTGTCAGCCATGGCCAGACGGATATCGGGCACCTGCACATGGGCCGACACCAGATCGCACCCTTCGCGCTCGCCCATCACCGCCACCGCCCCCCTGTCCTTCGCCTGCGCGACATAGTCGTAACCGTCGCGCTTGAACCCGGTCACGGCGAAAAACAGGCAGCCCGGCTGGACGAGCCGCGAGTCATACTCGATATGCTCGATCGGCACGTCGGGATCACCGCTGATCACCGCCCCGTCAATTCCTTTGACGAGTTCGCGAAGTAAAATGGCCGCCTCCTACATAGGTTGGCAATCCAGCTGGCAGACCACGTCTGACCCGGCCGGCTCGCCCGGACTGATTGATTGATTGATGACCTTGCCGCGCCCACTAATTCTGCACTTTATACCGGCGAACTGCAGAAACGCCGCGGCCTGACGTATCGACAGTCCTTTCAAATCCGCCATCCGAAAACCCGGCTCGGCCGGCGATTCCACCGCCACGATCACCGCGTCTTCCCGGAACATGAGACGATCAGCCGGCGGGTACTGCCAGACGATGACGCCCTCCTCGCGGTTGGCCCGAAGCGTGACCTCCCGGTCTTCGGCCGCCTCGAACGCGTCGGCAAGCTGCCGCCCGACAAAATTCGGCACCTCGATCGTGCCGTTCTGCTGGGCCGGACGTTCCACCAGCAGTTGGTTGTTTACCTCGAACAGATCGGGATTGAGAATCATGTACTGCTCGGCGATCCTCCGGAAGACCGGTCCCGACGTGTACCCGCCGTAGTGAATCGGCTCGGGCTCGATGAACACTACAATTCCGGCCACCGCCGGCTTCTCGTACGGGAAAAACCCGGCGAAGCTGGCGATGAACTTGTTCTTGAGGTAGCGGTGGGTTTTCAGGTCGGGAATCTCGGCGGTTCCTGTCTTGCCGGCGATGGCGACAGCCTTCGAATTAACTTTCGTGGCTGTCCCCCTCTCAACGACGCCGCGCAGGATCGAGGCCAGGCTGTCCGCCGAGGTTCCTTCCATGACTCTTCGCAGCACTTCCCGCTCGGCCCGACGGGAGGCTTTTTGTTCGGGGTCAATCGTGCACAGCACGAGGTGCGGCTTCAGGAGCTCGCCGCCGTTGGCAATCGCCGCGAACGCATTGGCCATCTGCAGGCAGTTGACAGCCACCGCATGCCCCATCGCCAGCGTTGCCGTTGCCCCCTGGGTCCACTTCTTCGCGTTGTAGACGGTCCCGGCTCCTTCCCCGCCAAGACCGATATTGTAGCGCTTGCCGAATCCGAAATTTCGCGCCGCCTGGTACACCCCTTCCCCGCCCACTTCCAGCGCATACTTGGCCGTCCCGATGTTGCTGGACAGCTCGATAATCTCGCGGAACGTCAGCATTCCGTGCTTCTTGTCGTCGTGCAGGACGCGCCCGCGGTCCATCCTCCACGCTCCCCCCTCGCAGTCAGTCAACCTGTCAAAGTCCACGACTCCCGCATCGAGCGCGGCTGCCGCCGTAAACGCCTTAAACACCGACCCTGGCTCGAATTGGTCACTTATCGCCCGCGGTTTGATCGGCTTCTCCGGCAGTTCCTCGTTTGGATCGTAGTGGGCCATCGCGAGAATGTCCCCCGTGCGGCAATCGACGAAGGCCGCCATCGCCCCCTTTGCACGGTGCTCTTCCACGCCTGCCCGCAACTCCCGCTCGACGATCTCCTGCAGGCTCATGTCGATTGTCAGCACCAGGCCGTCCCCCGGCACCGGCTTCACCACTGCCTGTTCCTCGACCCGGTAAATCGCCTGCAAACCGTCGCGTCGCGTATAGGCCTTGCCGGGTGTTCCCGACAGCAGGCTGTCGAAAGCGTACTCCAACCCGCCCTGCCCTTTGTTGTCGATGTCGGTGAACCCGACTACCTGCTTGCCGACGAGGCCGTACGGGTAAATGCGCTGGGCCTCCTTGAGCAGGTGCAGCCCCTCGGGGGCCGTTTCCCGAATATGCTCTGCCAGCTTGTCGTCTATCTGCCGCTCGATATACTTGAACTTCCGAATCTCCAGCCCGTATTCCTTGCGCGCCGTCCCCTTCCGCATCCGCAAGACTCTTTCGAGATATCTCGCGACACCCTCCAGCTCCTGCTGGTTCACCGCCCACACGTACATTGAGTAACGCCACACGTTATTGGCGATAACGCGCCCGTAACGATCGTAGACCAGGCCGCGCTCCGCCGGTATGTCTATTGTGCCCGAGGACTGCTTCTTAACGATCTCGCTGTACTGAGGGTGGAGGATGATCTGGAGGTGAACCAGGCGAGCGGCGACGATCGCAAAGAAGAAGCAGATCCCCGCGAAGAGAAAACCGAGCCGAATCCGTTCTGTCCGGGTCCGGTGCATCAGTCATCCCCCCCGTTGGCCAGAGAATCGATGGCCGGGTTGCGCAGTTCCCCCGCAGTCGCCTCGGTCTGCGACACGCGCGGCACATACTCCCAGAGGCGAGCGGCTGCCGATGCAAGCACCTTGTTGATATCCTGCGTTTCGACCTGCGTCTCCTTGTCGCGCGGCACGAGCGTGAACATGTAATCCGCCGCCACCATCTGCAGCCCGAGCGAGTCCGCGGCAAAAGTCCGGATCCGCGATGACATCGCCATCGCCGAGGTCTCCGAGTACACCTTGCGGACATCGTCGGCCAGCACGTAGTTCTCCTGCCGGAGAACGCCGACCTCCTGCACGAGGTGGAGCACATGCACCCGCTGCCAGATGTGAATACACGCCGCGGTCAGAACCCCCGCGCACAGCATCCCCACCGGCAGGTAGCGGTTAGTGCGCAACCGGACGAAGAACGAGGACTGTATTTCGACGGTTTCCTTGAAGTTCCGTATCGTTTTCTTCATGCTCCCAACCTCTCCGCAACACGAAGCTTCGCCGACCGCGCCCGCGAGTTGAACCTGATCTCCTCGGGCGTCGGCACGACCGGACGGCGCGTCACCACGCGCAGCCGGGGGATATGCCCACAATTGCAGATGGGACTCTCGGGCGGGCAGATACAGCCCTTCGCTTCGAACTGGAAAAGCCTCTTGACCAGACGGTCCTCGAGGGAGTGGTAGGAGATGACCGCGAGACGCCCGCCCGCGGAAAGCAGATTTATTAGCGGCGGCAACGCCGCTTCAAGCGCCTGCAGCTCGCCGTTGACCGCTATTCGCAGCGCCTGGAAGACGCGCGCGAGCGTCTTGTTGATATCACGCTGAGGCACGACCCGTTCGACAATGTCCGCAAGCTGCCGCGTGGTGAGAACCATCCTCGCTCGTCTCTCCCTGACTATCGCCTCGGCCAGCCGCCTGGCCCGGCTCTCCTCTCCGTAGGTGCGGAGGAGATCTATCAGTTCTTTCTCTTCCAGCGAATTGACCAGATCCGCCGCAGTCGGACCTTCCGACCGCGGATCGAACCGCATATCCAAAGGACCATCGAAGCGGTACGTAAATCCCCGGCCGGGATCATCGAGCTGCAGGCTCGATAAACCCAGGTCGATCAGTATGCCGTCAAAGAGCGCGTCGCCAAAACCGGCGGCGACCGCCTCCGCCTCCACATAAGAAGCGTTGACGATCGTGACGTGCTGTGGCAACTCGGCGAGGTTGGTGCGGGCTGTGGTCGCGGCCTCGGGATCCCGATCGATCCCATAGAAGCGGGCCTCGGCGTCCAGCCGGCCACTCAGAGCCTTCAGGTGTCCCCCGCCGCCGACCGTCAGATCGAGATACGCCCCGTTGGGACGCGTCGCCAGCATCCGGACGACCTCCTCAACGAGAACCGGCACGTGGCTGCGATCACTGCTGCCCATCGTTACCGGGACCGGAGTAAAGTCGCTCGGCTACATCTTCGAAACTGCCCGGATACTCATGGACATACTTGTCATAGAGCGCCGGGCTCCAAATCTCGATCATCCGGTTGACACCGATCAGCAGCAGATCCTTCTTCAATTCCGCCTCGGCGATCAAATTCGCCGGGATCAGAATCCGACCGCTGCGGTCCGGTGACACGGCTGCCGCCATCGAATAGAATCGGCGGCTGAAGTACCGGAAATCTGCATGGGTAAAATTCTGCGAGGATAGACGCTTCTGGATCTCCGCCCACTCCGCTTCCGGATACAGACTCAGGCACCCTTCCAGGCCCTTCGTCAGCACAATCGTGCCTTCCAGAATCGGCTTGCCGGATGGCCCCGCTACATTGCGCAGCTTGGCCGGCAGGGCAAAGCGCCCTTTGTCATCCAGCGTGGTCGGAAACTGGCCAATAAAGCCACTCACCAGGCGATTCCTCCACTTTTCTCCACTTTCACCCAAGAACGTATCCATATATCACATTTTTTCCCACCAAGTCAAGAGTTTTTTGGAAACCTTCCCCACAAAAAGAGTGGTCCTAAGTTCACTCCTGCCAATCGCTAAGCAAGACTCAACTTTTTGCATAACGAGAACCCCATGGGACCCAAGATCCATCCCCGGGAAAAGAATTCCATCGACGACATGTTGTGGGAAACGAACCTCCCCCCACGATGTGTGGGGCCTGATCTCCAGTTGCCCCCTCTATACCTGCCCCTCCCTCCGCCGAGATCCTTCCTCCCCCGCCCATCCCAAACGGCCTGAGGATCTTACTCATGCAGGCCCATTTCAGGTAACCGGCCCCGGCCTTGCACTTTGTAGCGGGGGATTCAAGCTGAAACAGGGAGTAAGTAAGAATGAACCGGCTGATCCTGATTGTCCTGGCTGTGCTGTGTACCCGATCCGATGCGGCAACCGTCCGATTCGGTATACCCCGGGTAGCGAATGAGAACGGCGTCTACTCTGTGCGTCTTGATGGGTGCGGCGAAACGGCCATCTCCGCCCGTCTCTCCCTGCCGGTCCTGCTGACGTATGTCCCCCTGTCCGCCGAGGAAGATCCGTCGGCCATTCGGTTCGACCTCGCCCCGAGTGTGGCTCTGGTCAAATTAGAGACCGACATTATCAACGATCAACCGACCGCGCTCGATCCCAAACACGCTCTGCCGGCGGCGCCGCTTCGCGACGCCCTCCCCGGCCGCACCCCCATCTCCATCGACTTGATCGAAACGCCGGGTGGCCGCTACGCCCGAATAATCCTCTTCCCGGTCACGACCGACTCCACCGGGATACTCCGCTTCCACGAAACCGTGACTCTCAACCGTGGCGACTCACCGCTGGCCGGAAGCGACTTGCTGCCGCCCTCGGCCGTCGACCTTGGGAACGACCGGCTTCCAGCCCGCTGCCTGAGTGCGGATGCCGCACCGGACTACGTCATCATCACCAGCGCTGCCCTCGCCGCCGAAGCCCAGCGCCTCGCCGCGTACAAGACCTCGATCGGAATCACCGCCGCGGTAGTCGATATCGCTTCGATACTCGCCGCCCATTCGGGCCGGGACGACGCCGAGCGGCTGCGCGAGTATCTCACGGGCTTCCACGGCGATGGCGGGCAGTATGTTCTCCTGGTCGGCGACGAAACCGTACTGCCCATCCGCTACGCCTACGCCGCCACCGCCACCACCCAACCCGACCTGCATGACCTGCAGTTATGTGACCTCTACTTCGCCGACCTGACGGGCGACTGGGATGTCGACAATGACGGCGTCTGGGGCGAGCCATACACCGACCGCGCCGACTGGGTTCCTGAACTACTGGTCGGCCGTCTCCCGTTCCACACCGCCGCTCAGTTGTCCGCCTATACCGAGAAGCTCATCGCCTACGAAACGCTCGAAGGCATCGATCGCGCCTACCTCAACCGTGCGTTCTTTTTCTGCTCCGATGAAATGCGCGACTATCGCGGCGGCCAGCACGCGCTCATCGCCGGCGCCTACCCTCCCACCTTCGAACTCGACACCATAAACGGCGTCGAAGCCCCCTCGGGGGACAACCCCGCTCCCACCAACGGCAGCGCGGCCGACATGATCGGGATGCTCTCGGAGGGCTACGGGATCGTCAACATTCTTGCCCACGGCCGCCCCGACGCTTTTGGCGTGCGCACCGCCGCCTACAACGAGTGGCCCAAGTCATACATCATTACCGAACCCCCGACCGGCACCAATGCCCCGCTCGACTCGCTTGCGCCGAACGACCGTGTTGGCCTGTACTACTCCCTCGCCTGCGACAACGGCGGCTTCGATCAGGACGCCCCGCCGTTTGTCTACACCAACCCGAATCTCGTCGCCTCTGCCCTGGCCCAGCCGCACTCCGGCGCGGTGGCCTTTGTCGCCTACTCTCGCTGGGGCTGGGTCGGCATGAGCCACTACCTGCAGCGCGCCTTCTTCGATACCCTCTTCGCCCACCCCGATCGCCCGGCGGCCCATGCCATGGCCCGCTCCAAACTGGCGTTCCCGTACTACAAGGATCTCGCCTACGGCCAGAACTTCTATGGCGACCCCAGCCTTCGCATCTATACCGGCATCCCGGACAGCATGTTGATATCGATAGACCTGACGCCCGAACACCCGGTCGCCGTCATCCGCGACAGCCGTGGATTCATCTCCAACTGCACCGTCATCGTTTCCACCGACTCCGGCCGCGTCGCCGCTGCCGTAACCGACAACACCGGCCGTGCACCCCTCCGCTACGACTTCTCCTTCGGCCGCACCTATACTATTGCCGCCGCCACCACCGGCCACAACATCGGGCGCACTACCTACACACCCAGCCTCGCGACCGACACCGATGACCCGGATGACGGCACGCTCCCCTCCCGGTTCACGCTCAATCAGAATTTCCCCAACCCGTTCAACCCCTCCACAGCTATCACCTTTGACCTGCCGCGCCGGGCCCGCGTCGTCATCGAGATCTATGACATCGCCGGTCGGCAGGTGCGCACGCTGGCTGATCGAATCTTCTCCGCCGGCAGCCACATCGTTACCTGGGACAGCCGCAGCAATCACGGCACTGCGGCCGCTTCCGGGGTCTACCTGTACCGAATGTCCAGTGAGGATTTCGTGGAGACGCGCAAGATGGTCCTCCTGCACTAGCCCGACTACCGGTACGCCGGTGCGGCGTAGCGGCCGAGAATAGCCGCGAACTGCTCGGCCATCTTCCGCGAACCGTAGGGTTCGGCGTACGCCGGGCGCGGCATCACCGCCGCCTGACCGCGGCCGTGCGCCTCCACCAGCCCGGCCAGATGTGCGACCGCCGGATCGAGCACCGGTTCGTAGAACGTGAATCCGCCTCCCGTCGACTCGATCAGGCGCCGCAGCTCGGAATCCGGCGGCGCGTACGCGAGCACCGGGCGGCCCGACGACAACATCGTGTAGACCCGTCCGGTCGACAACCCCCGGTCATGCTCCGATCCGACTCCGAGGTACATGAGCGATGTTTCCGAAAGCAGATTCACCGTCTCCCGCCGCGATTGCCACCCGTACAACTCGAACCGATCGTGCAGGCGGTACGATTCGAGCTGCTCGTTCAACCACGCGGGATCCGCCTCCCCGACCTGCCGCACCATTATCCGGGCGAAGAGATCCGGCCGCTCCCGTCGAAGCTGATCCAGCACTCGCAGAAGCGGAGCAATGGGCGTCGTGTCGTTGATCGCCCCGAGCACGCCAATAATGAAACGGGAGTCCGTCGGAATCCGCCACCCTTGCGCCAGAATATCATCATAGCAGTTGTATACGACGTGGGGGGCGCCGACATACCCTCCGATCGTCGGATTGACTGCAGTGAGGTCGGTCGCTTCGGCCTGGATCGCTTCGAGGAGCTTGCGCGCCCGTCGCAGCCGCGAGGGATGGTCCGCGAACACCCGTTCCGGCGGCTGAATCCCCCAGAAGTCACGGAAGTCCGCAATCCACGGCCGCCCGAACTCCCGGCTGAGTTTGCGCGCCGCGAGGTGCGCCGAAATCGGCGGCGAGGTCGAAATAATCGCATCGTAATCCCGATTCGATAGAAGCGTGCGCCCCAGGGCTACTGCCCGACGTACCCAGCCGATCTTCGGATCGGGGAAGTACCGATCGGAAATCGTCCGTGTCCCCCTGATTGTCCGATCCTTCACCAGGCGAACCCCGAGCAGGTACATCAACCGCTGGGGATCGGATGATCCGGAGCGGTAGATACGGTCAACCGGCAATCCCTCCAACAGATCCGGCTCAAATGATCGGTAGGCCACCGGCTTAACGGTGAGCACGTGGCACTCGTAGCCGAACTCCGGCAAGTGGCGAAATAACGCCAGCGGACGCGTTACACCCGCTCCGCCCAGTGGCGGGAAATAGTAGCAAACCAGCAGTACTCTCTTCATCGGGCGACCCTCTGGTGTAACGTACGCATAACCGCCAGTTGCGAAGCAACATTATCTTCGAACACCGCCAGCGCTTCCACCCGCCCGAGGTTGGCCCGCCGCATCCCCTCATATGGCTCGTCAGAATCCGTCAGCCTGTGCACGACCGCCCGGAGCCCGACAGCGTCCTTCGGTCGATAGGCCAACCCGCTCTCCGGCGTCAGCCACTCCCGCACCCCGGGTATGTCTGCCGCGACCGGAATCAACCCGAGCGCCATCGCCTCGATCAGGGTTACCGGCGAGGAATCCGACTGCGCCGCCGAGAGGTAGACATCGTGCGTCGCCATAAACGTGAGGAACTCCGGTCGGGGCAATTTCTCGTAGTACCGCACACGCCCGCCGGTCAGTGCATCCGCTCTCGCCCGAAAGTCGCGGAATTTCGATCCAAAAGCGGGAAACGTGATCCGAATCCGCTCGGCCCGGATCTCTTCCTGCAGCGCTTCAACTATGAAGAGATTGTCGTAGATCGGTTCGTGCAGACGCGGCACGATCACTGCGAGCGGCCGCCGCGGCGCATAGTCGCGCTTGTGCAGGAAGAGGTGCCGCCGCTCGATCCCCCATGGAGACACGCTCAGCGCTTCTGTTGGAACCAGCGACCGCACCGCGTCGGCCAGATACTGCGAATCGGCAAAGATGTGATCGGCCGCACTCAGTCCTGCCACCACCTTGCGCCTGTGCAGCCACGACTTCTTCGGCACGACCAGCACATCCGATCCCCACACATGCAGTGTCGCCGGGATCCCATCGTGCTTCACCCTGCTCATCAGGTAGCCGTACCCGGCCGCGTAATGCGCACTGATGACATCGGGCCGAAACGATCTGATCAGGTCCTCCACTTCCCGCCGCGCCAGTGCATACGCAATCGAACTGATCGGACCCCGCCGACGCAACCGGCGGCACTCCATTTCCCCCGGTTCGAGCGATCCCGCCATTACTTCGCAACCCTGATTGCGCACCTCCGCCACAAACCGCTCCGTGTGGAACGACCGAGCATCGGCCAGCACCAGTATGCGAAGCGGCGAATCCGTCACAGCCACCGCCCGATTCCCCGGCGAAGGGCCAGGTGTGTGTACGTCCGTGGGTACCCGCCCCAGCGCCGCTTGAAAAACATCGTTCCTTCTGCGCCCTTTGGCGTTGCTCCCAGATTGAGCGTTTGAACCCCTCGGGCTTTGGCCTCCAGGCACGCGTGGTTGACCAAATACTGGTTGGCTTTGAGCACCGAGAACCGGCGATCATAGTACCATTGCCACGCAAACAGCATTTCGTCTTCGACAAAGTAAATGTGCGTTGCCACGGGGGTGCCTTCGTGCTCCGCCATGTACCAGCACACCCGGTCGTCCGCCTGCGCGACACAGGCCAGACCTTCCCAGAACGCCTCGGAGTACCGGGTCTTCCTTCCTTGAAGCCCTTCAATATTCTGCACGAGTTTCAGAAAGCTATCCCGATCAATCGACCAGTCCAGTCGGCGGGCGGAAAGCCCCCCGCGCGTCGCTTTCCGGATCTCCTGCCGCAGGTTGCGGTCGGGCGGCCGCCAGTCCGGTGCGCCAATATCGGCGAGAATCGCGACCTGGCTCTCTGCCCGCGCCCGCACCGCCTCCGGTAAGATTTCACCGAAGAAATCAAACACGTACGACTTCACGTACTCGTCACCGGAGATTGCCTCCAGTAACGCCGCCGCGATACGATCCCGCTCCGGCCGAAACTCCTCGGCGATACAGAGCCGCCCGTACAGCCCGTTCGGCATCGCCATAAACCGCCGCAGCGGCCGCCGGCCGAACTCCACTCCCGGAAGTGCGGCCACCAACCTCCCCTGTTCCTCCAGACCCCAGACCACCCGGCTCCCTCCCCGTGCGGCCCAGATCGAGGCAAATGACGCCGATGCGAGAAAAGAACGGCCCGCCAGCGCGCGCACCATCTCTTCCGGTACGTCTGTCCCACGATAACAGACTGTGTTCATCGCTTGCGAATAAGAAGAATCTTGCCCTGGTGAACCGCCCCGGCTTCGTCCGTGATGACGTAGATGTACGCTCCGGATGACACCGGCTGGCCGCGGTCGTTGCGACCATCCCAGGGACGATTGATGGAAAACTCAGCCACCGACTCCCCAGCGACCGAGAATATGCTGACCGTTGCCGGACGGTCCAGGTTGAACGTCAGACGGTCCTCGTCTGAACGAATGATGAATGGATTCGGTACCGGCACCACCTCATTGATCGCCCCGGTCAACACGCTGATTTGCGTCTGAAGGATTGAAATCCCCCCGGCCGTCGCGATGTACACACGCCCGTGGTCGAGATCGAGCCAGAGGTCGCGGACATCATCCGAAACCAGCTCGCTGTTGGCCGTCGTATAAACCTCAGGCTCGCCGCCGGTGGCATCCAGCCGTACCAGGCCGCCCCGCGTTCCGACCCAGGCGTTTCCCCGCCGGTCGAACACGATCGACGACACATCCGTCCCCACGCCCGCCGGCAACGTCACGTCGACCAGCCGCTCGATACCCGAATCCCAGCGCGAGATCCCGAGGTTTGTGCCGATCCAGGCCTCGCCGTTCGGCGCATACGTAATCACCCGAATCGAATTTGAGAGCAGCCGCGAGTTGTCGTCGGTGTAATGACGAACCACGGGGGTGGTCCCCGTGTACGGGTCGCTGCCCAGATCGCACATGTAAATTCCGACCGACATCGTGCCGAACGTCAGTTGTCCCTTCCCGTAGCCGATCGCGGTTATCAGGTCGTTGGTAATGCCGTCGGTCGCGCCAAGCGTCCGCCACGCCGCTGAATCACCCGCCTGTGCGAACGGCACCCAGCCGGCGGTCGCCCCGTTGGCCGCCTGGAACAGGGACGCGAACAGGTTCACTCCGTCGGTCGCAAGACTGCGCACCACGACATACCGCGGCCCGTTCAGAATTCCCGTCAGCGTCGAATTCTGTTCGTCGTAGTTGATCGTCGTGTCCGGCGACAGACGCCACAACCCTTCTCCCCAGGTCGCCGCCCAGACATTTCCGTCCGGTCCGACCAGCAGATCCATCGTCCCGTCGCGCGCGTTGAATGCTCGAGGCGTCCATTGTTCGCCATCGTACTGCGCGTACACCTTGTCGCCGAATCCGGCCGTGAGCGTTGCATCGGGACCATACGCGATTGTCCGCACGTCGTTCCCGGGCGAACCGGTATACCGGTACTCCTCGTAGGCCGCACCCGTCCAGGCATAGAGCCCACTGTCGCTCATCGCCACCCAGCGCCGCCCTGCCCAACTGACACCGGTTACTGCTGCTCGACGTAACCCTGTCGTTGGAAGGCTCGCCGAACCCCCCTCCGTCACGACCCCGATTCCGCCGGAGTGGTAGACAAAGAGCGAATCATTTTCCGCCACGAGATCCGTCACCACCCGTCCCGCGGCAAATGCTACCGGTTCAAACACCGTGTCGGCCGGATCCGCGGCAAATCGGAACGCCCCCTTCGAAGTCGCCACGTAAATGTCATCCCCGTATGCCTCCACCGACCGCACCGTATCATTCCCCAGCTCCGGGTAATCTCCCACGTCGAATGTCAGCCAGGTCAGCGGCGATTTCAGCAGCACCGGATCGGCGGATGGCGCCACCGCCAGGCCCGACGATGTTGCAATCCAGAGCGTGTCGTTGCGCAGTTCGATATCGAACACCGTCGGTGACGGATTCAACCCGCCGAACCGCGTGTAGCTATCCTCAATCTGCCCGCCATCGGCCGTCTTGGAAAAAAGCACCAACCCGATGCTCGTGCCCGTCCAGATGTAGTCGCCGTCATTTTCTATAGAGAAGAGCGAGAGCTGGTTGCCGTCGCGGTCGCGGAAGAGATACTGCCGAGGATCAACCGGATCGAAACGAACCAGCCGCCCAAATCCGGCCAGCCAGACCATGCCGGTTGCATCGACCTCGATATCACGCAGGTCAGTCGTGCCGAGGCCATCGGTATGTATGAACTGCCGGCCGGGTGAGACGAACTCGCTTACGCGGAGCAGACCGCCCGAGGTCGCCGCATACAGCGTGTCATCGATTACCGCCAGCCGGCGGATCGACCGGAACGACGTGAGCGTCTCCCAGGTAACCTGTGCCTGCGCCGCCATCGGCAGTAGGACCGTGAGCGCTACGAGGAGGCGCGCTGCAACCTGCGTGAGATTCTTCGTTTGAACCATACCGCGATGAATATACCCAGTAGAAGGCCGGTTAGCAATAACGACACCCGGCCGGCCACATCTCCGACCCGGGTGAATATCGAGTAGCTGTCCAGAAGTCCGACTTTCCCCTGTACCGCCGCCACCGCGTACAAATCGATCGACTCACGGATCCGTCCATAGTCATCCACGATGTATGTCAGCCCACTGTTGGCCGACCGCGCCCCCCACGACCGATTCTCAATCATCCGCGTGACGAAGATCCGCGAGTGCATGTGCACCCCGACCGACCGCTCAAACCAGGTGTCGTTGGTGATCTCCACAAGGAACTGCGCCCCTTTCAGCACGAACTCCCGCACATACTCCGGAAACGCCACCTCGAAACAGATGAGCGGGCCGTAAATTACCTCGCCGGTCGAAAACACCTGCGAGGAGTCCCCGGGATAGAAATCCGACCACCACTGCACCCCGTACGTGTCGATGAACGTGAGGTACTTGCGGAGGAACTGCTTCTCCAGAAACGGCAGGTAATCCTGGTAGGGAACATGCTCCGAGAACGGAACGAGCCTCGCTTTATCGTAGCGGTAGAGCAGCTGCCCCGACGAATCGAAGTGGAACGACGAATTGAAGTGCCGGAATTTCCCCCTGATCAGTTCGTACGCCAGCGACCCGACAAAGTGCGGGCGGCCGGTCGCCGCCGCGATCTCCCCCACCATCTCCTGGCAGTTACGATCGTGCGTCATGTAGCACGGCGCCGCCGTTTCCGGCCAGACAAAGAGCCCGACCTCCGTGGTGTCCACCGACTCAGCCAGCTTGCGGTGCAACTCAAAATTCTCGACTACGCTCTCTTTCGACCACTTCACATCCAGCGGCACGGAGGCCTGAAGGAGTGCCACCCCGAACTTCCCCTCCACCGGATATCTCGGCATGATGATCCATCCGAATCCGAGCAGCAGCACAACCACCGCCACCGACACCATCCCCGATACGATGCGCCGCTCGTACGTCAGCTGCTTCCGGAAGACCTGTACCAGCAGCACATTGACTGCGACAATGAGCCAGGTCAGGCCGTGTGCGCCGATCACCGACACGATCTGCAGAATCCACAGGTAGTACCCCTGCGTATAGGCGAGATCCGACCACGGAAAGGCGAACTCAGAAAGCGTTCGGAAATGCTCCAGCCCAGTCCACAAAAACGGCAGCGCCAGGTAGCCCGCCCAGGGCTTCCAGTGGTGGAGTTTCGCGAACATGTACAGCATGATGGCATAGTACAGCCCGACAATCGCCACCGCCGTGACCATCCCCGGCGGCGTTACCAGCGCCACCCAGTAGATCGTGAAGAGATTAAAGAAGAACCCGAAAAAGTAGGCTGCTCCGAACAACGCTCTGCCGTCGAGCCTGGTGAGAATCATTATCGGCCGGACGAGAGCGAACCAGGCGAGGAACCCCCACACCTCCGGATAGAACGCGGTCGACAGGACAAAAGCCCAGCCGGCCAGTTCCAGCCGCCGCCAGCGCAGATTGACATCTTCCGGCAGAATCACCCGCCAGATGCGTTTGAATATACCCACTACTGTCGATTTCCGTCAGTCAAATTGTTGTCGGATTCTTCCACTGGTCGTTCTCGTGTCTCAAAGTAGCTAGGCGACACGGGGCAAACAAGCCTTTTGCCCCGCCCCCTCCTGATACAAAAAAGCCGGCAACCCGGACTAACCGGATCGCCGGCCCACAATTGCCGTCCCTCTTACGCCCCTTCCAGATGCAGCTTGCCGAGATAGTTCATCACCTGCGGCATGATCTCCCGCCCGAGCATAAACCCCAATCCCCCCTGCGCGCACGCTGTCTCGCCGAACGCCGCCACCTGATCCACCCGGACATTATCGCCATGGAACATGATCGGTACCGGATCGGCGGCATGCGCCTTCATTTCGCACGGCGTCGTGTGGTCTGCCGTCGCCACAAACAGCACATCTTCCGGCAACCCATCAACCAGGATCTTCGCCGCTTCATCGATTTTGGCGCAGAACTCCATCTTCCCCTGCGCGTTGCCGTCTTCGCCGAGCGAATCAGCCGCTTTCACATGGACGAACACAAAATCGTATGCGTTGAGCTTTTCCAGCACGGCAGAGAACTTTGCCTTGACATCGGTCACCGGCAACCCGGTCGCCCCGGGAACATCGATAACGTCCATTCCCAGGAATGCCCCGATCCCCTTGTAGAGCCCGCCACCGGCGATACAGCACGCCTTGAGGCCGTACCGTTCATCGAAACTCGGCGCATGGATATGCTGCCCCGCCCCGCGCACCAGAAGAAAGTTCGCCGGCGGTTTCCCCTCTTTCTCGCGCTGCGTATTCATCTCGTGCCCGCGCAACACCTCGTGCGCCTTCTTCAAGAACTTGTTGAGCACCTCGGCCGTGCGTTTTGCTTCCGGCGTATCCGCCGTCGGCGTCACTGTCCGCACCGGCACATCCGGAGCGTGCGGATCGGCATCGACGATTTTGTCCGACAATCCCTCCCCGCGCATGATCACGCCCGCCCGATGCCCCGTGCCGGGATGCACGATAAACTTCACGCCGTCTATCTCGATCCCGTCGATCGCCTCGCACAGCGGCGCAACGTGGTTGATCCGGCCCGCCCGGCGATCCGTGATATTCCAGTCCTTATCGACCGTCCCGAAATTCCCCCGCAGCGCGACATCGCCTCCCTTGAGCTTCATCCCCAGCCCGGCCACCTCAATCGGCCCGCGCCCTGCATAGAACTCCTCGATCGGGTATCCCATGATTTCAAGGTGCGCCACATCGGATCCGGGAACCCGCCCCCTCCCCAGCGTGTGCACCATGCCGCAGATTGATTCTTTCGCCAGCCGATCCAGAAAGGGTGTATGAGCCGCTTCCAGCGGTGTCTTGTGGCCGAATTCTTTGATCGGACGGTCTGCCAGACCGTCGCACACCAGCAGCACTACTCTCTTTACCATAGTCTTGAGATCTCCATCGCTTGCTCAGATTCCGGTTCCGGGGTCATGTACAGAACATAGTGCTAACAACAGGCCTAATGGATCGTGAGTTCACTCGGTCAGACGGACTTTGCCCGATCCCTCACGGATCTCGCCGATCCGATAGACTTCGCCGCCAAACGTGCGGATATCCGCGGCGATTGCCTCGGCATCCTCGCGCGCCACAACCAGCACGAACCCGATTCCCATGTTGAAGGCCGAGTAAATATCTTCACGGTCAATATCCCCTACCTCGGCCAGCCAGCGAAACACCGGCAGCACTGGCCAGGAATTCTTCGTAATAAATGCATCGCAGTCGCTGGGAAGGATCCGGTTGAGATTCCCCGGCAACCCGCCGCCGGTAATGTGCGCCATGCCGTGGATCGTGTGCTTCGCCAACAGCCGATGGACCAATGGCGCGTAGCACGTATGCACCGCCATCAGCGCTTCGGCCACCGTCTGGCCCAGCATATCCACGTAGTCCCCCGGGCGCTTCCCGGCGATCTCAAACGCCACCTTCCGGGCCAGGCTGTAACCGTTCGTGTGCAGCCCGTTCGATGGCAACCCGAGGCAGACCATCCCCGGGGTAATCGTGCCTCCATTGACCACCCGCTTCTCGTCGACCATGCCCACAATAAACCCGGCCAAATCATACTCACCCGGCTGGTAGAAATCGGGCATCTCGGCCGTCTCCCCGCCCAATAGCGCCATTCCGGCGTTCGTGCAGCCGCGCGACAGCCCGGCCACCACATCCCCCACCACCGCCGGCTCGAGCTTGCCGGTCGCGATGTAATCCATGAAAAACAGCGCCCGTGCCCCGTGCACGAGGATATCATTGACACAGTGATTGACCAGATCCTCCCCCACCGTGTCGTGCTTGCCGGTCATAAACGCCAGCTTGAGCTTAGTCCCCACGCCGTCGGCCGAGGAGATTAGCACCGGGGATTCAATCCCTGCCAGGTTCGGCTTGAAGAATCCGCCGAACGAACCTATCTCGGTGAGAACCTGGGAGTTGAATGTCGCCCGCGCCAGCTTCTTAATACGGGCAACCGCCTCATCACCGGCGGCAATGGACACCCCGGCGTCGGCGTACGTGACTTTCTTTTTCGTCTTGTCTTCAGGCATGGCCCTTATATAGGGCGACAGGATAGAAATGTCAACGATGGCGTAAGGCGAACTCGGACAGACTGTAGAAGGCCAAAAATCCCCTACCGCCCCTCGCGGTCCAGTGTCGCCAGCAGCGTGGCGAAATCCTCCGGCACGGGGGCTTCCACCCGCACCTCTTCACCGGTCACCGGATGCTCAAACCCCAGCCGGAACGCGTGGAGCGCCTGCCGATGAAACGTCTCCAGGAGCCGTTTGCTTAACGGACGCTCCGGCGCAAACATCCCCCGATGCCACGACTCCCGCCCCCCATAGAGCGGATCCCCGAACACCGGATGCCCCACATGCGCCAGATGCACCCGGATCTGATGTGTCCGCCCCGTCTCCAACCGCACCTCCAGCAGATCATATGACCGGAACCGATCCTTCAGGCGGTAGTGTGTCACCGCCTCCCGCGCCCGAATCCCGTCCACCGCCATCTTGGTTCTCTCCCCCAGTGACCGCCCGATCGACGCCTCGATCGTCCCTTCTTCTTCCTTCAGGTGCCCGCACACCAGCGCGATATACTCCCGATGGATCTCCCTCGCCTGCAGCCGCTTCTGCAATTTCAGGTAGACCTCGTCGTTGCGCGCGACCATCAGCAGCCCCGAGGTGTCCCGGTCGAGGCGGTGTACTATCCCCGGACGGTCCTCGGCCGACCCCGCCGCCAGCGTCCCGTATCGGTGCACCAGCGCATTGACCAGCGTCCCTTCGTGGTGGCCCAGCGCCGGATGCGAAATCATCCCCGCCGGCTTATTGATCACCGCCAGGTGCTCATCTTCGTAGACAACATCAAGCGGAATGTCCTCAGGCAGCGCCTCACGCGGCGGCGGCGGCGGAATCACAAGCGCGATCACGTCCCCGGCCACCACCTCGTGCCGTTTCGGGACCGCCTGCCCGTTGACCGTGATCAGCCCCTTGGCGATCAGCCGCTGAATCCGATTGCGGGTCAGATTGAGTTCAGCCATCTCGGCCAGAAACCGATCGACCCGCTCGTTCGCCACCGATTCGGGAACCGTCACTGTCACTTCACGGGTCTCACCCATTACTCTATCCCTACTGCGGACGCACTGCTCCGCGCAGAAGTGTCTTCATCTCTCGCACCGCTTCCTGCAATCCGACCAGCATCCCCCGGCTGATAATGGCATGCCCGATTACGAATTCCTCGACATATCCGAGTTCGGCCAAGGGTGCGATATTCCGATAGCCGATCCCGCGCCCGAACAGCACACTCATCCCGCTTTTCGCCGCGTAGCGCCCCGCTGAGTCGAGTCGATCCAACTCCGCCTGGGCTTCGTCGGCCGTCCTCGCCCCGGTGTAACCCGAGCAAACGACCAATACCGCCGATGCTCCCGCTTTTGAGGCCCCTTTGATCTGACTGTTCTCCGGCTCCACAAAGAATCCGGCGGGCACATCCACCCCCTTGAACCGCTCGGTCAGATCACGAAAGTCCACCTCGGGCGATCCGAAATCAATCGCGGATGCCGGCGACTCGAGGTCGACATGATCCGCCACAAACACCACCAGCGCCGGTTTCACCTCGATCATCCGTTCGACCAGGTCCTCCGCCGGCGGCATCTCCACCGTCAGCTTGGTCCGGGTCATC
>JBGSIV010000255.1:0-8634 GCA_041742355.1 Candidatus Zixiibacteriota bacterium | reverse complement strand
TCCCCGCTTTTCTCCTGATCCCCTCGGCGTTGATCCTCGCCCGTTCCTGGCTCCCCAATCTCGGCCTGCATGCTCTTCTTCCCGTGTCGGCGGTCGGACTCGGCCTGGTGGCCGCTTTCGTGGGAATCAACGCCTCCACTCTTCGCACGGTCGACCGTTACACCGAAGCGATCCAACAGCACGACACCCGCAGTCTCTACCTCGAATGGGCGAACCTCTACCATACGCTGTACTTCTCCCCCGACCACCTCTCGGAGCTCCAGCCCCGTCGCCTTGAGTTCGGTATAAAAACCTGGCAGTCGCCGCCGCGCAATCGGGCCGATTCCCTGCACCTGGCCAAACTCCTCGCGCAGGATTTCCTGCAGGCCGGCGATCAGGACAGAACGCGCGAGTTCATCGCGACCCTCGTTCGCCTTGACTCGACCGACCTTGAGAACTACGTGCTAGCCGGACGATACCTCGATCGGTTCGGAGCCGCCGGGCAGCGCGAGCAACTTGCGGCGGATATCCGTGGGCGTTTCGAACGCGTCGCGCGCGGGCAGATGGAGGCCGGCCTTATGTACCTCCGGGTCGGCGATACGCTCACGGCGGGGGAGTGCCTGACCGAGGCCTACCGGCTTGGCTCGGGCGACAGTCTCGTGGTGATCAACTACGCCACCTATGAACTTTCGATCGGCCATTATGCGCAGGCCGAGACGGCCTTTGCCCGGGCGGTTCTTATCCACCCATCGTCGTTCGATGCCGAGTATGGTCATGCGGTTGCTTCGGCCTCGGCGAAACATCCGCAGCAGGCGGTGCAGCATCTTGAGCGTGCGCGGGGGCTGGCCCGGAGTCCCGACCAGCTCTCGCGGGTTACGCGGCTGTTGTCGCTGCTGCGCAGATGAATTCACGGCCTTCATAGTTCCTCTCAGTGCAATTAACGGTTGTCAGAACTGACCTAAGTCGTATATCTTAGTACATGTTTCGCAATACGCCGACGAGATGTCGCTTTTGCGAACAAGTGAAGAATGGCTCTGAAATTTGACCGATCACCGGAGGAGGGCACAGTGGCATCAATTCCGAAAAAAGTTGCGGACCGTTTTGCCAAGACCATTGGGACGTTCCAAAAAATCTTGGCCACAGCGAAAAACCGGGATGTAAACGAGGCCGATACGGTAGCAATAATCCAAGACATGCTATGCGAGATCTTTGGCTACGACAAGTACCTCGAAGTGACAAGCGAGTTTTGTGTCCGGGGAACGTATTGCGACTTAGCGATCAAGATCGATGACAAAGTTCACTTTCTCATTGAGGTCAAGGCCATTGGATTGTCGCTCAAAGAGAATCACTTGCGACAAGCATTGCAGTATGGCGCCAACCATGGCGTCTCCTGGGTTGTTCTGACCAACGGGATGGTGTGGGAGTTGTACCGGATTCGTTTCGAGCAGCCCGTGACCGCTGACTTGGTTGCGCAATATGATTTCTCGCAGCTGACTGCTCGCAAGCAAGATGACATTGAGCGCCTCTACCTGCTTACTAAGGAAGGTTTGGAGAAATCTGTCCGCGATAGCTACTATGAGCGGGTTCAATCCGTGAACCGCTATATCATTGCTTCGATCCTCCTGTCGGATGATGTCTTGGGCATAGTCCGTCGTGAAGTGAAACGAGTGGCCCCTGGTGTCAAGATTGAGACGGATGAGATCGGGGCAATTATCCGTGAAGAGGTTCTCAAACGCGACGTTATCGAGTCGGAGGAAATGAAGAAAGCAACGGCTCGCGTCTCCAAGGCCTCCAAGAAAGCACTGAGGCAGGTCAAGAAACGCGCGAGTGAGGCGATTGCTCACGGGGAAGAGAGGCCGGCTGCAGAAACGTCCAGTGACGACTAATTCCTAATACGGCTGAACGGGCGTCGCGGAGACGACTTTGCATAGTATTGGAGCGCTATCATAAGAGCGGGAGACACGATGAAGTTCGTTTGGATAGTGATCGCCACCCTGTTGGCGGGCTGCGCCCCGAGCTTGTTCCCACCTCAGGATGGGAACTACACGATTGCATCCGCCACTATACGGACAATCGAATGGAACGAGATAAAAGGGACATCGGACGAGAGGCTGTACGTTGACGGCCGCTACCAATCGAGCGTCGACGGAGATAAGTCATACGATTTGATCATTACTTACAGCGGGCCGGAATGGCTCATGCGCGACATCGGTAAGACTGCTGTAGTGCTTGAGGTCAACGGCCAATACGATACGCTGAACTTAGCGGATGCCCAGTACCAAGGCACCGCTTTTGGGGCTACGACCTTCAACGAGCGCCTGCAAATCCCTGCCTCCTTCGCGCTTTTCCGGAGGATTGGCGATAGCAGAAGTACCACTATTCGGATAATCGGCGCGCTGCGAACGTTATATCGCCAATTCAGCCCAGGAAACATCAGGCAGTTCATGAACCTTGGGAGAAGTAGTCGCTAAGATCACTCATTTCGCAGGTTTCAAGCCCCGCGGCACACTGCATTGAGTCTCTGCCAATGTCACAAAAAAACCCCGGTCTTTCGACCGGGGTTTTCTTCTATCACATCAGATTGGACAGATGGCTGGAACGGCTTAGTACATGTCCCCCATGCCGCCGCCCATGCCGCCCATACCCGGAGCCGCCGCCGCCTTCTTGTCTTCCGGCTTGTCGGCGATCACCGCTTCGGTCGTGAGCAGGAGCCCGGCGATCGAGGCGGCGTTTTCCAGTGCGGTGCGGGTGACCTTGGTGGGATCGATCACGCCGGCCTTCATCAGGTCCTCGTACGAGTCGGTCGCGGCGTTGTACCCGAACGCGCCGGTGTTGCTGAGCACCTTGTCGACCACCACCGAGGCCTCGGCGCCGGCGTTTTCGGCGATCTGGCGGATCGGCTCTTCGAGCGCGCGGCGCACGATCATGACGCCGATCTGTTCGTCCGGTTCAACCTTGAAGGTGTCGAGGGCCTTCATGCAGCGCAGGAGCGCCACGCCGCCGCCCGGCACGATGCCTTCTTCGACGGCCGCGCGGGTCGCGTGCAGCGCGTCTTCCACGCGGGCCTTCTTCTCTTTCATCTCGGTCTCGGTCGCGGCGCCGACATTGATGACGGCCACGCCGCCGGCCAGCTTGGCCAGGCGTTCCTGCAGTTTCTCGCGGTCGTAGTCGGAGGTCGTGTCCTCGATCTGCTTGCGGATCTGGCCGATGCGGGCCTTGATCGCTTCCTTTTCGCCGCTGCCTTCGACGATCGTGGTGTTGTCCTTGTCCAGAGTCACCTTCTTGGCGAACCCGAGATCCGACATGGTCGCGTTCTCGAGCTTGAACCCGGCTTCTTCACTGATCACTTTGCCGCCGGTCAGGACGGCGATATCCTCGAGCATCGCCTTGCGACGGTCGCCGAAGCCGGGGGCTTTCGCCGCGCCGACCTTGATCGTGCCGCGCAGCTTGTTCACCACCAGCGTCGCGAGGGCCTCGCCCTCGACATCCTCGGCGATGATCATCAGCGGACGGCCCTGCTGGGCGACTTTTTCCAGGATCGGCAGGAGGTCTTTCATCGAACCGATTTTCTTGTCATGGATCAGGATGAGCGGCTCTTCGAGCACGGCTTCCATGTTGTCGGGATCGGTCACGAAGTACGGCGACACGTAGCCGCGGTCGAACTGCATTCCCTCGACCACTTCCAGGGTCGTCTCGGCCGACTTGCTCTCCTCGACCGTGATCACGCCGTCTTTGCCGACTTTTTCCATCGCCTCGGCGATGAGGTCGCCGATGTGACGGTCGCCGTTGGCCGAGATGGTGCCCACCTGGGCGATCTCCTGCTTGCCGGAGACCGGCTTGGACATCTTCTTGATCTCGCCGTTGATCACCGTCACGGCCTTGTCAATCCCGCGCTTCAGGGCCATGGGGTTGTGGCCGGCGGTCACGTTCTTGAGTCCTTCGCGGTAGATCGCCTGGGCAATCAGGGTCGCCGTGGTGGTGCCGTCGCCGGCGTCGTCGGAGGTCTTCGACGCCACTTCTTTGACCATCTGGGCGCCGATATTCTCGAACCGATCTTCAAGCTCGATTTCCTTGGCGACCGTCACGCCGTCCTTGGTCACGGTCGGCGAGCCGAATTTCTTGTCGATCACGACATTGCGCCCCTTCGGGCCCAGCGTAACCTTGACCGCATTGGCCAGCTTGTCCACGCCGCGTTTCAGTTTCGCCCGCGCCTCGACATCAAAGTCAATCTGTTTGGACATATCCTATATCACCTTTCACTTCGGTTTCGTTTGCTTTACTGGATGATCGCGAAAATGTCGCTCTCGCGCATGATGAGGTACTCCTCGCCCGAAATCGAAACCTCGGTGCCCGAGTACTTGCCGTAGAGGACCCGGTCCCCCTTCTTCACTTCCATCGGGGTCTTCTTGCCGTCTTCATTGACACGGCCCGGACCGACTTCGATTACCTCTCCCTGCATCGGCTTCTCTTTTGCCGTGTCCGGGATAATGATACCGCCGCGTATGGTTTCGGCCTCTTCAATCGGCTTGACCACGACACGATCAGCAAGCGGTTTGATCTGCATTGACTTTACCTCCTGGGCTGATTTCGCAGACATACTCTGTTCTCCTATACTTGTTCCGTTGCTTGCCGTAGGTGTGAGCGCCGGGGATTCCGGCTACCCATAAGATGTTGACTTATATCTTCTTTCTGCTTATTAGCACTCCCTTTCGGTGATTGCTAACAGGGCTATGAATATACATTGAACGGTAACCGTGTCAAGAGGTTTCAAATCGGCCCGCGAATTTTTTGTGATTATTTTCTCGATGGGTACCCCCTCATCCCATCCGTCAGGGACATGATCGACCGGAAGGCCGCAACCAGCGCCTTCGGCTCCGTACCGAAACCGGATCGTTTAATATAATTCAATGTGCTGTAATCTATTACCGTACTCTGCGGCACCTCGGGTCGGCATCGCGCGCCCGCTGTTTCGTCGGCCGGATTTCTGTCGGTTCGGCCGATTTCCCGTCCGAATCGGCGGTTTCTCTGGACCCTTGTCGCCCCGGGTTGTGTAAAGGGTAGGCAGACCGATGTCTGCTGAAACTATTGAGGAGGAAATAGCGTGTTGACTATTACCGACCTCACCCCGCACTACACCGAGCTTATCTGTAAGCAGAATCGCCCCGAAGAGTACTGTAATCTCTATCCCGCCCTTTTTCGCCACTACTTCGCTTTTTGGGGCGATCGTAACCGTCCGTGGGCGCGGCTCGACCAGGATACCGTGCGCGAGCGCACCGGGATGATCCGGCGGCGTCTGGCTGCCCTGGAGGAGCGCTTCACTGCGGTCGGCCTGCCGATTGATGACCTCCCGCTCCTGCTGTTCGTTGGGCAGGGGGTCGGCCACGGCCATGTTTTTCTCGACAACGGCAAGCCGGTGGTGTGGTTTCCGGTCGAGGCCTACGAAACCGACCTCGGGGTCGATGTGCTGGGGGCCCACGAGATCCTCCACGCCATCCATTTCCAGCGCTGCCCCGAGTTCTTCTTCCACACGGTCGAGGAGATGCACTGTGTCTCCCGCCGGTTTGTCACCGAGGGCATCGTGACCTTTCTCACCCAGAAGCTGCTCGGTTTCGACGATGTCACCACGCTCTGGGCCGACCAGATCAGCAATCAGGATGCCGCCGACTGGATGGTTACCTGCCGCAAGAACGACGAGAAGATCCGTACGGTGATTGATGAACGGTGGAACGATTCTGTCCCGGAGTGGGGGCCGCTGCATGCCCGTGAGAAGCACGAAATTTTCAACTACCGCTGCGGTTACTACATCGCGCTCAAGGTCATGCAGGAGATTGCGTCGATGCGTGCCGGGGATCCGCTCGGGCTGCTCAATGTCAATCGACGGCTGCTGGAGAAGCTGGCCCGGGAGCACCTGCATCCGGCCCGGCGGCACCGGAAGACGGCATGACGGCGGTCGATCGGCGGGGAAGGGGATGTTTGATCTGTTGCGATGGATTCGCTGCAGTGTCTGGCGTCCTCTCTTGACACCACAGCGACATCGACTTCCCTTGCCTTGGGCCGGCTGCCTCCGGCGCGATCCCGCCTAACCGGGGGATGGAAACTCCCGCAATCGGCGATAGTGTACCCTCTCTATCTCGACCAACTCGTTCACTCCATCCGCTTGCCCGGCAGTATGTCGTCAGGGGAGTAATCGATGCTCGCCCGTTGTACTCCGGCTATTTGCACCCGAGCAGCCCGTCTTCACCATTGATGCAAAATTCCACGAGTAAAGGACTTCGTTGCACCCGTAGGTACGAGTGTAAACAGCCGCGAGGCTGCACACACTGCCTGCCCCCTTGGTGATAATCAGGTCGCCGTTCTTGCCGCCGGAGTGCCATGTCTCGGCAACAAGCTGAGTGGGCGTGAGGCTCATAATAGTCAGCGTATTTAGTTCGGAACCATAGGTGAACGTGCGAACCCCAGAGTTACCGGCCCCGAGAGTGAGTGTGGAATTGAGGGGGTACACAGGGAATCCATTGCATGAGTCCATATTCGGCTGTCCCATGCCGGTCCAGATTCCAACGTATCCTGCCATAATGTCGATGTCTATTTCCAGCGTATCCGTTATCACGGCGGCGCCATCGACAGAAGCAGTCACCACTAGCGAGACCTTCTCATACACCGCATCGGGCAGAAATACCGCGGTGACTTTTCCCTCACTATTCGTCAGCCCCCCACCTGAGATTAGCGATGCTCCGGTAGCGACTATCTGCACATCGGCGCCCACGACCGGTCCGCTCCCCTGGTCGGAAGTCCCCTGCACGTATACGCCGAGCGTCTCCGGTGCAATTTCGATGATGTAATAGGAGGTTGAAGTGAACATCAAGTGATAGATTGTATTCGAGGGGTCAGTGCACTCAAACATGCTGTCCCGCACAGACTGGTTGCCGGTAAAGAGCGTTGAAAATGCGTAGTAGGTAAGGATCTCAAGGTCGCTCACCTGAAGCTCATTGAATTGCCGCTGAGAACCGCATAGTTGTTGGGACACCGTCGTAAAACCCGGCGGACTATTCACATCCAGGTCGAAATCAGCGGCAAACGCCCCTCCGGTGTAGCCGTCGCCATTCAGATCATATCGGGAGTCGTCGATATCGTTCGAGCCGGAGTTCTGGCGCTCGGTCTCAAAGGCAGTGAACTTATCCAAAAACCGCTTCAGATCGTGCTGATCAAAATCTCCGTCCGGAGTACTATCGCTGGGACCACTGGCAACGTCGAGCAGCGTCTTGCGAATAGTTGCCCCGCTGAGCGATTGGTCGAGTGAAAGCACCGCTTCGTACCCATTCGTCTGATTGCCGTCTTTACTGCGCCGAATGATCTCTATGAGTTGCGCCACCGTCAAGGTGGGCCGAATATTCCAGAGATACGCCGCCAGGCCCGCGATTTGTGGAGCCGCCTGCGAGGTTCCACTGTACATAGCCTCGGTACCACTGCAAAATACCGGCACCGTGCTGTTGTAGCTTGGATCCGCCGATACACACGGTCCAAAGACGACGCTTCCCACCGCCCAGACATCGGCCTCGCGGGCGGAAAAGCCGGCGGGAGTACCCGAGGAAATGAGGGCCCCGACCGAAATTACATTGGTCAGCGGCGACAGAGCCCCCGGGAAATTAGTTTGCGCCAAAGCTTCGAGTTGATCGACCGTGCTCTGCTGGTCGAACGTAAGCGTCAGCCCATTCAGCATTTCAGCCATACTCGCGAACTTGGCGGCCGAATTGAATGGCGAGCACCACTTGGCGATTCCCGATTCCCCCTGCGCCAGGCCATCATTGCCGGCCGAACTGATGTGAAGAAACTGCGATTGCCTGCCGGCCACGAGCATCCGCCAGACAAACATGTTAAGAGCGCGCTCGTATTTCCCGACGTGAACGAATCCAGTATCATTGTATCCTAAACTGGTATTGAGGATGAAGGATCCCGACGGCAGATTGGAGCCGATGCTGAAGGTGGCTCCGGCCTGCATATCAAACCAGGAATACCCCCCTATTGGAAACGAGAGAATGTCCAGGTGAGTCTGGGCATTCGGGTGAGTGCCCGTCGAACCGGCCATGTCAAAATCGGCCCCGAGAATTCCGCAGACGTGAAAACCGTGATTCCCGACTCGTATACCGCCTGCCACTTGAGTAGTGGCCGCCCCCCCGGCAATGAACCGCTGAGCACTGATTTCAGCGCTTGGCGTGAGCTGGACGTACTCATCCGCCACCATGACGCGGACCTTTTGCGTCGAGGGAACCATATTTCGGACATTCCATGCCGCTGGAATTTTCATCTCCTGAAGGTGGGAGATATTATTGGATGCCGGCAGGCCCGGGGCTATCCTGACCGCCTTTGACGATGCACCCGCCTCCTTGTGAAGTGGCTCCGGTCCGGCGGCGTATGCAGCGCACGCATACAATATAGGTGCGGTCGCCATAAGCAACTCCGATAAGCTGTCGGCCGACTCCCGGTTTGCCAGAGGCGCTGTCTTCAGAGTAACCATCGGGATCCCAGGCATCATACAGATTATGCGTACATTGTGGTGAAGAAGGACTTCGTTCACTGCTCCAATAGACGCATCCGTATCGATAATCGCTTGCAGCCGCGTGGTTATGAAATCATCTGCTATCTCCTCTTCCGCCGCCG
>JBGSIV010000254.1:0-4825 GCA_041742355.1 Candidatus Zixiibacteriota bacterium | reverse complement strand
GCCACCGCCACTGCCGGCTGCTCCGGGCCGACATCCTCCCGCACGTCGCCCGGCTGAATGCGGACTTCGCGGCCGCCGGCGTGCCCCTGTCCGTGCTGCCCGGGTCGGAGGTGCAGGTCACCGACATCGCCGCCTACCGCCGCGAGCTCGAGGCCGGGCTTTACTGCCACCTGGGAGACAGCCCGGCGTTCACACTGCTGGAGTTCAACTGGAAGCCTGAGCAGTACCCGTCCGCAGCAGCGGATCTGGTCGGCTGGCTCTGCGAGCGGGGCACGACCCCGATTATCGCCCACCCCGAGCGGCACGGGTTCTTCACGGCCGATCCCGAGCGATTGCGGCGGCTAGTCGAGGCCGGTGCCTGGCTCCAGGTCACGGTCGATTCGCTGCTGGGCAAGCACGGGTCAGGCTGGGTGTGGGTCTTCAAGCACACCGGATTTGTCCACAGCGCATTCCATGGCTTGGGAACATGTGGGAGGGGTCAGGCGGGATGAGTTAAGATCTGACACACGTTCAAATCCGCAGATCCGCCGCAATGTCGGCGTTGTCCTCACCACAAATGCCCGAGCTGCAGACTCCCGCTCTTTGGCTGTCAAAGGAGTGTTCCAACAATCCTCCAAGTGAGGAAACAAACCGCGTTGCAGGCTTCCCATCAACCATTATATTGCTTGACCGAGCTTCATCCGCGTCTCCTGGTGCCCGGTGTCGTTTTCGTCGACAGCACTTTACCACAAGAGCGTTGGCGGAGCTCACTTTTCAATCACTTTCCCTACCACCAGCCGACTTTTGCATGAGGCTCCAAGTTAAGATATTATTGAGGTCCATAGGAGACCCGTATGGAGATGAAACAAGTAAGCGACAACTGTTTTGCGGTCCTGAACGAGAAGAACCGAGTGTGCGACGCCAACTCCGGCCTGATCAATCTGGGCGGAGGGGTTGTAATCGACACGCAGTCGGACCTGCCTCATGCCCGCCAGATGGTCGAGATGTTCAGCAAGGCGTGGCCTGCTATGCCGAAACGCGTCATCAACACGCACGAAGACGGGGACCACGTTTGGGGCAATCAACTCTTCGAGGGCGCGGAGATCATCGCCCATCGCTCGGTGCCCGAGCGAATGAAGCACGTGGCCAATCCGGAGGAGACTCAGAAATTGCTGCACGGTGTGGCCGATGTCCCTACGCGTCAGGCACTCCAGGCAGTCCACCCCGGCGTCGCGGCCGCAGGGCTGCAATTGTTGGAAGACTATAACCTTGACGGCGTCGAGCTCGTCCTGCCGACGACCTTGTTCGACACACGTTACGAGCTCGACCTTGACGGCACGGAGGTTCAACTGATCTACGTAGGGCCTTGCCATCAGGTTGGGGACACCATCATCCATGTGCCCAAGGAGCGCGTGGTGTTCGCCGGAGACGTACTTTTCCGGCAGTGTACGCCCATGGGCTGGACGGGATCTTACGAGAAGTGGTTCCAGTGTATCGATCTGCTTGTTCAGCTCAACCCGGAAGTCATCGTCGCCGGCCACGGCCCGCTCTGCGAGATCTAAGGGGCCACCGAGATGAAAGCGTACCTTCAGTACGTCCGGGACGAGTCGAAGAAGTGCTTCGACGCCGAGCTCACTTCACTGGATGCGGCCAAGCGAATCGAGTTTGGACCCTACTGTGAGTGGCGCGCCCCGGCGCGGCTATACATGAACGTCGAACGGGCGTACCGCGAATTCCGCAACGATCCCCCCGACGCGCCTTGGGACTCGGCGGCCACCTTCGACGCCATCTATAACGTGGCGAAGGCAAAAGGGATCGAAGTCGAATACTAAACCGGTGCAGACACAGAAAGGAGACCCTGCTATGAAATTGATCCGCTTCACTACCGCCGATTCGCCGAACCCATGTTTCGGCGTCGTTGTCGGAGATCAAGCTGTCTCATTCGCCGTGCTGCAAAGCAAGACGGGGAATTCTTTCCCCCATTTGGCCGACAGTCGGTCCTACCTGGCCAATCTCCCGGAAAGTGAGCGGGTGGCCCGGGAGCTTCTCACATGGGGTGAACAGCACCTCGCGGAACTCGGTGATGTTGAACGCCTCCCTCTAAACGCCGTTCGCCTGCTGGAACCGGTGGAGGTCGTCGCCCTGTTTGACTTCGGCCTGACGCCGCGGCATCTCAAGAACTCTGCTGAGACCCTCATGAAGTATGAGAAGGATAATCCGCAGACCGCGCCGCTGTTGCAGGCGTTCGCTAAAGCCATCATGGCCCCGAAGCCCCAGTCCGCCGCCGGTCAGCCTGTGCCGCTGTCCTATTACAAGTGCAACATGAACGCCGTAGTCGGCGACGGGGAAACCGTCCCCTGGCCGGCTTACACGTCGCGGCTGGACATCGAGCCTGAACTGGCCGTCGTGTATGGGAATGAAAAGCAGGCGGTGGCGGGCTTTTGCATCTTCAATGACATCTCGGCCCGCGACGTTCAGGCCACAGAGTTCGTGGGCGGATTCTGCTTGACGAAGGACATGGCGAAGGGCAACCAACTCGGGCCTTACCTTGTCACGCCCGATGAAGTTGGCGATCCGTACAACCTCAAGGTGACGGTTTTGGTGAATGGCCAAGTGAAGTACCAGGGATCAACATCCGAGATCAGCCACAAGGCCGAAGACGTGTTCGCGTGGTTGGGGTTCATGGCTCCTCCCAAGCCCGGCTCCGTGATGGGCTTCGGCACCATCCCCGACTGTACCGGCCTTGACCACGACGACTTCATCGACCCTGGCGCTGAGATTCAGATCACTTTCGAGCGACTCGGGACGCTCCGCTGCCGTTTCGCCGAACCGGCGGGCAAGCTGCTTCCGAGCCGCTGGCCGGTGCGCGAACCGTTGCAGAAGTACCACGGGTAGTAAACATCCGTCCTGGACTATTTGCACTGGAGGTAGCTGGTTATGTCACAGGAAGAACCTAGATACGACCGCGGACTTGACACTATGCGGGCCATTTTCGGACCGGGGATCGAATCCGCGTTGAAGGGCCTCGCTTCAACCAGTCCCGATCTGGCGCGTTGCCTTGTCGAATTCCCGTTTGCCGACATCTACCCCCGCCCCTGTCTGGATTTGAAGACGAGGGAAATGCTCACGGTCGCAGCCCTTACCGTCCTCGGCTACCCACAGGCTGAGTTGAAGGAACATATCCGAGGCGCGCTGAACGTCGGCTGCACCCGTGACGAAATCTTGGAGATTATTCTGCAAATGGCCGTGTACGCCGGTTTCCCTGCCGCGCTGGAAGCTGTTAAGATAGCAGCGGCTGTGTTCGGTGAGAAGCAGTAGTCTGCCCGACGACCTGGCTGTGCAATCCTCCCCAGGAGGCTGTCCGAGAATTGCTGAACAATTTAATGATAAGTAAAACTACATATACATGTTAATAACAATTGACAATTGATTAATAGAATCATACTGGCAAAACAGAGGTTCCCGAGGGGCAGATGGAGGGAATGCGCCTCCTTGCCGTCGAAGAGGACCTCGCCCGGGATCTGTTTCACAGGTTAAGCGTCGTGCAGCGGGTGAGGGCTCTGATCAGCACCGAGGCACCGGCCGACATCAGCACGAGGTGGGATCAGAAGGTCACGTTGGATGACCCGTCGGAGTTTCGGCTTCGGATATGACCGAAGACCAGCAGGAACTCCTCATGAAGCTCGTTATGGAATACACGTTGAGAATGGTCGATGATGTTGCGGGCTGCCGTCTCAACTGTCTTCTGAAAGAAGGGGAAGTAAACATCGATTTCACGTGGGAGGGTTCAGGCGAGCCCGGAGAACCCCACTATTACAGGCTGCACGGGCCGAGTTTCCTCGTGGAGTACGACAACACCCAGGACAACGCGAACCACATCCACACGGTGTGACGCGACACGGGCGGCGACTGGGGGGATCAGCCTTTGGGACGATATGCCTGCCGATCAAGTGACCGCCTCATCACTTTCAGGATTTGAGGCGCCAGAAAGCTCTTTTCTCGCGTTTCGTGCCGTTTATTCAGACTGGTCTCTCCAGCCACATATACGTCGCCCTGTGGCCATCCTGGAGGACCTTCAGGTAGGGCGACGCCATGAACAGTTGACCAGGGATGGCCGCCGCCTGATCAGTACCAGGCTGGCTGAGATTGTAAGTCCTGATGGACTGGGGCGGAATCCATCAGAGCTCCTGGTAGAAACCGGTTGTGAAAAGGCCACGAAGCGTCTACCCTTCGATCATGTCTTCGACCCCGAGGGTATGGTTCCACCTCCCAGCTGCTGACTACGGACGACATAGGCTGACCCCTCGCTTTGGAGCACGAATTCATGGGACATAAGCAGGCAACTGCCGGAGTGGGTGATCTGATGGTCCAAGCAGGGGAGGGGGAAACCACGATAGCCTCCGGGCTCCCTTCATTTCTTCCTCCCCCCATACCGCGACGATGGGGAGTTCGAATGGCAACTCAAAAACAATATGATGGTCTGGATCAAGGCTTGTAAGGAACAAAACCAAACCTTGCCCGGCGTTGCCAGAATCAAGGGCGTCGGTCCAAAAGGGCGAGAAACACCATCCAGTAACGCCGGCCGTGAGGGGGACCCTTGGGCAAAGAGCAAAGATTCAAAACCGACACAAAATCCGCTGAGAAGGTGGGAATGGTGCCCTGTCCAGTTAACGTCTTCACCTGCAAGGCCTAGCTGGCGATGTTTGTCGGGGCTTCTTGCGGAAACAGCGGTAATCCACTCTCGCACGAATTACCGATCCTGACCGCACCTGCAACCGCGATAGGTGGCTCGACTGACATAACGATCTGAACCAGAGATGTGACTGACATAGGGGGGCCAAATTTC
>JBGSIV010000253.1:0-29898 GCA_041742355.1 Candidatus Zixiibacteriota bacterium | reverse complement strand
TGTACGTCCGTGAGATCGACTTGACGACCCACCGGTCGGTGACCCTCTTGGTCCCGGCTGATCAACCAAGGATGTATACCATGTCCTGACACACAGTGTATACTATGTCTTGACACCGTACACGCAAGGCCGCCCCCTACGGAGTACAGATAACTCTCAAATTCGTACACACGGGCTTGTCTCCGCCCCGGCTCCATTGCTTCGTGCCTCCTGGTCGTGGTCTCACACGCCCCCGCCCGACACCTCCTCATTAAACTCCCGCACCAACTCCGCTATCTTCTCCTCCCCCCACCCCTTCTGCTCACACAACTCCCGCAGCCTTCCCCAGAACGGTTCCCCGCACACCACACACGGCAACCCCCGACGAAGCAGGAACGACACCGTCTCCGGCCACGCCTCCACCATTTCGTCAACTTTCGTTTCCGCTGTTACCATTCATCCTCCTGTTCTCCCCCAATATACAAAGAAAAGGGGAGAGGCCAACCGGCCTCTCCCCATAAGAGAATTCACATGCACTGCGGTCCTACTTCATCAGCAGCATCTTCTTCGTCTGCGTGAATCCGTCTGCATTTAAGCGGTACAAATAAATCCCGCTCGCCACCGCATGCCCCGAGCCATCCGTCCCATTCCACTCGACCGTGTGCGTCCCGGCCCCCTTCACCTCATCGACTAGCGTCTTCACATGCTGGCCCAGGAGGTTGTACACCGCCACCGTTACCGGTGCGCTGCGTGGCACATCGTACTCGATCAGGGTCGTCGGATTGAACGGGTTCGGCCGATTCTGGTTCAGCCGGAAATCTCCCGGCAGACCCTCCGGCCCGTCGCCGTCGACATCCAGTACCGGCGAATAAGAGAAATTCGCCGTCCTCGACGTGTCCGGGATCTCCCCGATCGCGAACTGCATCGTGTCCGGCAGGCTGTACCCGTCGATGCTCGGCGGCGTCAGCGTCCAGTTGGCGTCGAACACATCGACTCCGAAAGTCCCGGTCATCGTGTCCACGGTTGCCGCCAGCGCGATCGTCGTGCTCGCCACCACCACGTAGATATGCCCCGACAACGGCAGCGGCACCCCCTGCAATTGGCCGCTGATGCGGCAGTGGGCGCGGTTCAACGTGAACCCCAAATTGCCGGTCGTATCGGCCGCCAGCGTTAACTGACGATACGTCGGTACCGAATAGTACCCATTCGCCGATGCCGTCAGCGTGTAGGTTCCAACCGCAGCCGTGATCTGATACACACCGGACTCGTCCGGATGGCCGTAGTAGGGCACGTACCCGCCCTGACTGAGGTTAATCCAGACTGAACTCATATAGGGAATCGAATCCCCCGGATCCACCTTGATCGTGTCCCGCACAGTTGCGCCTTCAATGAAATTCAGGTACACCGTGTCACCGGCATAGTACAACCCTGACGGCGGATCCTCGACGAAATACCCGGGGGGAATCTGGTAAGCGGAATCCCATGTCTGTACGTTGACCCACCAGCCGCTGCCGCACGCCGACGAAGTATGGAGTACTCCCACGTTGGCGCTGCCCGTGTCCGTGACCGTGCGCGTGAAATATCCGCTTGCCGGGCAGTTGGCATCGAACAGGTAGCTGTGCTCGGGATTCCCCCCGTTCTCGGTAACCAGCACGTAGATCTCCTGGTCCGCTATCGGGCACACAAGATTCTGCTCGATCCCTGTCCCGCCGCCAACCGTTATCTCGACCCCCTGCGGTACCACATAGTTCGGAATCAGCATGTCTGTGCTCACGCCCAGCTGCCATGTGCCGGCTTCCGACGGAGTGAAATACATGACATACTCACCATCCGATGCTTCCACGTCCTTGTTCTGGCCGCCCCCCTCCACGTACGCGTACACGTAGCAATACGGAATTGGGTCGCCGTTGTCGTCGGTCACCGTGCCGTAGACGCTGTCCGACGGAACCTCGTAGATGAAGTCCCCGACATCTACCACCCCGTTCGCTTCAAACTGCTTCTGGGCCGGCGTCGTGAACCCCGAAACATCCGGCGTTTCGATATCGAACATCAGCCCCGTGCCGGAATTACTCACATTGATCTCGAACTTCCCGGAATCATCCGTAAACGCCGCCCACATCTGAGCGCCGTAGTCATACGCGGCCTCAACCCAGAGGTACGCCAGCGCCGCATCCGGCGGCTCCGTCTCAGGCAGCACGATCCGGCCGACAAAGGTGTTTGGCGGCGATGGAAGCGCCGTCACCGTCACCGTCTGCCACGATTGCGAAGCATCGCTCAGATCAGTCACCCGGAAAACATAGTCGCCCGCCGGAATTCCCAGCATCATCGGCGCCGACCAGTAAATCCCATCGGGCACCGGATCGATATCGGGCGGCGGGCCGTCCGAATTCGTGTCGCCGTCCGCAACCTGGAAGCCCACTATCGATGCGTCGATCAACTCATCGATATCGCCGCTCATATCCACGTCGTACCAGATCTCCCAAAACATCGACGCCCCGACCGCGCAATCGCTTCCCCACGACAACTCATCCCCCTGCACCATGCTTGTCGCCGTCGTGTCGCCGTTGACAGCGAAGTCGATCCAGCTGACCGACGCCCGCGACGGACTTGCCGCCAGCAACAGCATCCCCAGCACACCGAAAACGACCAGCATGCCGATTCCAGTGCGTATGCCATTCCATTTGCAATGCTTCATGAAACTACTCCTGTTTATGTCCAAGTTGCACCATCTTGTTGCCAGTGTGGCGCCCCCGCCTCGAAGAACCCCTTGCGGCAAAGACCTGCCCGGCCTTCAAGGAGGGGGAATGCTGCTCCGCCTTCAACATAAATTCCAAAGGCAGAGCCGGTACTCTACCTTTCGGAAGTTCGCATCTGACTCTTAACCCTCAGCAATGATTAAACTTGCACAAAAAAAGGGGCGTTTGTCCCTGTTTCTCCGGTTCATTATGGAACTCGCCGAAACCGCCTCGTCAACGACCGGAGAGGCTCCATTTCCGAATCATCCGAACTACTCACTGTCGCGGTTGTCCTTTCCCTCCCGAAATCTGTCGCCAAATCCGACCCTGTTGCAGGCCAAAGCCCTTTCCGCAAAATCACCGGCAAACTGATGGAGATTGCCCCATGGTCCACAGTAAGTATAAGACAGAGTGTACGGAAGCTATGAGGCAATGTGTCGGCAAGGGGAGAGGCTGTGTGCCGGCAAGGGGAGAGGCAATGTGTCGGCAAGGGGAGAGGCGATGTGTCGGCAAGGGGAGAGGCAATGTGTCGGCAAGGGGACTGTGAGGCATGCATGGAAAGACAGCGGGGAGCTATGAACACACAGGGGAAACTGCGCAAACGAACCCAATTCCCCTTTCTGTCACCCCGGGCTTGGCCCGGGGTCCAGTCAAGCCTGACTCTACCGTATGCCGGGACTACCAAACGAACCCAATTCATAGGGAGATGTAGGCCAGGCCGCTTGCGGCCTGACGGCGAGAAGAACAAAGAAACGAGAAACGGCGCAGACAAACCCACTAGGTGAATGGCAGATGTCCACACCTGCCGAAACCGCGCAAACGAACCCAATCGTAGGTCGGGTTCCGAGGCGCGACGCGCCGAGAAACCCGACATGGCAACCACCTTGGAACTGCGGAAACAAACCCAACCCGTAGGTCAGGCTCCTTGGAGCCTGACAGAGAAGGAACGAATAGAGAGCACACGCAGAAACGAACCCAATCCGCCGGTCCGGACTCCAGACGTAGGTCGGGTTCCGAGGGGCGAAGCCCCGAGAAACCCGACATCGTGGAGAGTCCGACATCGCGCAAACAAACCCACTCCCCCCGTCACCCAACCAGGCCGCTGCCTGTGAGCGGAGTCGAAGGGTGACGACAAGGGTAAACCAGGAATGATGGAAATGCGCAAACAAACCCAATCCAAATGCGAATGTACGCGGCCGCACATGTGCGCGGCCGAGGTCCACATCGGCCGCGCTGCGCTCAAACGAACCCAATGCCCTTTCCCCCGCGTAGGGGCGGGGCTTGCCTCCGCCCCGGAGCGTGTGACCCTGCGGCCACCAAACGAACCCAAAAGAAAAGCGGGGCCATCAACAGCCCCGCCAGCATAAACCAGAGTTGCCGTGTCCTATTTCTTCGCTTCCGCCAGCGCCCGCTTCAACGTCTCGATCACCTTCACCGGTGTCGGATCCACGTCGTTCAGGATCGCGAGGTAGTAGGACACAAAGTCCCCGAACTGCACCAGGGACAGCATCCGCTCCAGCGGTGTCTCGCCCCGCGTGTGCACGTCGGTCACGTCCACCCCGCGCGACTTGATCACTTCGCCCACGATATTCATCCGCTGGCGCACCTGCGGGTGGTCGCCGAGGTCGCGCAGGATCACGACCGCGAGGTGGTCCTTGTGCTCCTCCACCGACTCCGACCAGCCGACCAGCTCGTTGTGGTTGAACTCCGGGAACTGGTTGGCCCACGCCAGCGTCTTGGCGTTCTCGCAGAACTGGCTCTTCCAGCGGTCGGCGACCGCATCGGTCAGCGTCGGTCCGCTGTAGATCACGACCATCTTCTTCGCCAGCTTCTGCGCCAGGTTCTTGGCCGGGTTGATCGTGGTCGAGTTGTCCTCGATGTACTTCTCACGGTGCTTCTGCAGGCCGAGGATCACCTTCTCCATTTCCTTGGAGTACCCCTTGTTCTGCCCGATGTGCTCCAGGAAGATCATCGTGAGCACGAACAGGTAGCCCAGCGCCGCGCGCGGCTGAAGGCCCGTCGGCACCTTGGCCAGCGGGATGTCGTTGAGGCGGCTCAGCTCTTCGAGGAACCCGCCCGTCCCGATCGCCGCGATCATCGCCTTGCGCCCGATCGCATCGTCGGCCGCAGCGAGTGTCTCCTCGGTGTTGCCGCTGTAGGAGGACACGATCACCAGCGTCTCGTCGTCGACATACTCCGGCAGCGTGTAGGTCCGGCAGATCTCGACCGGCACGAGCAGCTTCGTGCGCATATAGCTGCGCATGAGTGCCCCGCCGATTCCCGACCCGCCCATGCCGACCGTCACGATGTTCTTGATGCCCGAGAAGGCGTTCGGGTCGAACTTCCAGGCCTTGCCGATCTTCATCGCCTCGGTCAGCTGTTCCGGAAAATCGAACACCCGGTTGTACATGTTCTCCGGGTCATGGGCTCGTATCTGTTCTATATCATCAAGGATATTCACGGTTAGCTGTCCTCTCGAGCTATAGTGTTGTCCTACTTCTCTAACGCTTCTCTATAATCACGCAGACGATCCACCACCGCCTGCACCGTTCCGCTCGCTATGACCGGTCCGACCAGATGTCGCACCAGGGTGGAGTCGATCTTTTTGATGAACCGGCAGACGTCGACAATGCGGGCCGGGGCCATCGAAAGCATGTCAACGCCCATCCCGATCAACAGGGGGACCGCCAGGCGCTGCCCGGCCAGCTCCCCGCAGACGGTGACCGGAACGTTGTTCCCCTGGCACGCTCGCACCGTCTTATACACGAGATTGAGCACCGCCGGGTGCAAGGCATTATACAGGTGCGCCACGTGGCTGTTCATACGGTCCGCCGCCAGCGTGTACTGCGTCAGGTCGTTCGTCCCGATCGACACGAAATCCACCCGGCGCGTCAGCGTCTCCGCCGTCATCGCCGCCGAGGGCACCTCGATCATGATTCCGACCTGCATATCCTCCGCAAACTTCTTCTTCTCCTGCCGGAGCTTCAGCTTCTCCTGCGAGATTATCTTCTTGGCCCGCTCCACCTCGGAAATGTCGGTGATCATGGGCAGCAGCATCCGCACATTGCCGTGGGCCGATGCCCGCAGGATCGCCCGCACCTGGGTGCGGAACACGTCCCGCATCTCCAGCATCGCCCGCATCCCGCGCAGGCCGAGCGCCGGATTGTCCTCCGCCGGGAAATCATCCCCGTTGGACAGCTTGTCCCCGCCGAGGTCGAACGTGCGCAGCACCACCGGCGAATCGCCGAACGTCTCCGCGATCCGGCGGTAGTGCTCGTACTGGACTTCCTCGTCCGGAAAGGCCGAGTTCGCCAGGTACAGGAACTCCGTCCGGTATAACCCGACTCCGATGTGCTGCTGCGCCAGGATCTCATCGGCCGGCCCCGGCAGCGTCAGATTGGCGCCGATATGCACCGGCACGCCGTCTGCCGTCACCGGCGGAATCTTGGTCAACTTCTTGATCCGCGTCACCAGCGGCGGGCCGAGCCGCCGCTTGCGGCGCTGATACTCGCCCCAGGTCGACTCCGACGGATTCACGATCACGTGCCCGGCGACACCATCGACAATGACCGGAACGTTGTTGGACACCAACCGCCAGGCATCCTCGGAGAGAATCACCGGCAGCATGAGCGACCGGGCGATGAGCGCCATGTGGGACTCGGTGCCCCCTTCGCTCACGATGAACCCGATTGCCTTGCGCTCGCGGTAGGCGAGAATATCATTCGGCGAGAAGGTCTTGCCGACCACCACCGTGTTCGGGGGCAGGCGCTTCGACAGATCCGATCCGCCCGACAACCGCACCAGCACCTTGGCGGCCACCGACTCGATATCCTGCGCCGTCTGGCGCATATACCGCTCGGGCGACCGCTTCAGCGGCACAACCGCTTTCTGCACCATCGCGTGGTAGACGAATCCGGCATTCATGCGGCGGCGCTCGATTTCCGCCTTGACCGTTTTGAGGAACTCACGGTCCCCGGCGATCAGCAGCTGTGCATCGAAAATCTTCGCGACCGGGCCGCCCATCTTGCGGATAGCCGCCTGGTGAACCTCGCGCAGCTCCGCCAGTGTCTCCTCAACGGCCTTCTCCAGGGCCTCGATTTCCCCCGGCACGCGTGATGCCGGCACCGGTTCTTCGGACACCTGGACATCTCCGGGCATGACCACCCGGGTCGTACCGAGGACGATTCCGCTGGAGATTGACACTCCGCTTATGATCTGCTCTCTGTCAGACATGCCGAAATACGTCCCCTTTCCGAGACAACCATCAAGTATAGGGGGGATCCTAAAACAAAGGCAAGCGGAATATCAGTCGAGCCGTTCCCCGAACCCCGTCTCGATAACCTTCAGAATCGCTTGCAGCGCTTCGGTTTCGTCGGGGCCATCGACCTCGACAAGCAGCTGCGCGCCTTTCTCGGCGGCCAGCATCATCACTCCCATGATCGACTTCCCGTTCACCCGCAGCGATTCCTTCGTGAACCACACCTCGGAAGCAAACCGCGCCGCTGTCGTCACCAGCATTGCCGACGGCCGCGCATGCAGGCCCAGCTTGTTGACAATGGTCGCCGTCGCGGTGATCATACGTACTCGTCGCTCAGCATAAATCGTTTGCCCGACAACTCCTGTACCACACCTTTGAGTTCCAGCGCCAGCAGGAACTGGCTCAACTCCGGGATTGTCAGCTTCAGCGTGCGCGACAACTCGTCGATCTGCATCGGCCCGGCCGCGAACAGCGCGACTATCTCCCGTTCGGGATCGGTCAGGTCCGGCCGTTCTGCATACCGCCGCGCTTTGACCTCGCCGCGCAACAACGGTAACTCCGTGAAGATATCATCGGCCGATGTCACGAGAGTTGCACCCTGCTTGAGCAGATCATTGCAGCCGGTACTCATAGCCGACCCCGGCGCACCCGGCACGGCGAATACCGTCCGGTTCTGCTCCAAAGCATGCTCCGCCGTCAAGAGCGCGCCCGATTTCTGCCCCGCCTCCACCACGACCACGCCGGCCGAGAGCCCCGAGATGATGCGGTTGCGTTCCGGGAAGTGCGGGCGATCCGGGAATGTCCCCGGCAGATACTCGGAATAGACTGCCCCCGAAGCCTGGATTCGCTCGGCCAAATCCCGATTACTCGGCGGATAGACCTGGTCGAGCGAGCTTCCCCAGACCGCGATCGTCCGGCCGTTGCCCTCCAGCGCGCCGTTGTGCGCCGCGGTGTCGATCCCCTCGGCCATCCCCGACACGACGACCACTCCGGCCGACGCGAGCGAACGCGCGAGACTGTGAGCGAACTGACGTCCCCGGTCGGTGGGATGGCGCGTGCCGACAATCGCCACCATGCGATCCGATGGGCTGGTCGCCTGTCCGGACCGAAACAGGAGCGGCGGTGGTGGTTCGATGGTCGCCAGCGGCGCGGGATACTCCCCGTCGCCGGGGAAGAGCACCGCCCAACCGAGCTGTTCGATCTTCTCGGCCTGTTTGACCGCGGCTTCCTCATTGAACTGCTCGACAATTACCGAGGCCTGCGCGCGCGAAATCCCCGGCACCGCTGCCAGATCACCGACACTTGCCCGTCGTACCGCACCCACCGAGCCGAACACCTTGACCAGGCGCGTTAACCGCCCCCGCCCGATCCCCGGGATCTCCAGGAGTCCGATCGTGTCGACTAACCGCCTATGTCGTTCGCTGCTGATCAAGTAGTCGTTCCACTGCCTGAAGAAACGTATCGGCCCCCTGACCGCTGACCGCCGAGAGGTAAATATAGTCCTGCGGCCACTCGCGGGAAATGGCTTTCAGATCACTTTCACTGACCGTGTCGATCTTGGTGACCACCACGAGCGACGGCCGCGAGGCCAGCGCTTCATCGTACTGCCGCAGCTCGTTACGCAGCAGGGCCACCGTTCCCTCGATATCGACATCGTTGATATCCGCGATATAGAGAAGAACCGCCGTGCGCTGGATGTGGCGGAGGAACTGGTGCCCCAGCCCCTTCCCCCCGGAGGCGCCTTCAATCAGACCGGGGATATCCGCCATGACGAGCGACTTGTGCTCACGCAGCTTGACAATCCCGAGATTGGGAATGAGCGTCGTAAAGGGATAGTCGGCGATTTTCGGCCGCGCGGCGGAAAAAGTCGCGAGGATGGTCGACTTGCCAGCGTTCGGCTTGCCCACCAGGCCGACATCAGCCAGCAGCTTCAATTCGAGTGACAGCCGGCGGTTCTCGCCGGGATACCCCGGAGTTGCTTTGCGCGGCGCCTGGTTGGTCGGCGACTTGTAGTGGTTGTTCCCCATCCCCCCTCGGCCGCCACGGGCGAGAACGACGCGCGCTCCCGGTTCCGCCAGATCCGCGATAAGTTCGCCTGTCTCCAGATCGCTGATAATCGTGCCCACCGGCAGGCGCAGCTCGATATCGTCCCCGGTCCGTCCGGTTTTGAGTCCGCCCGACCCCGGCTGACCCTTTTCTGCCTTGTAGTGCTTCTTGTACCGGTAGTCCAAAAGGGTCGTCAATTGGGGATCGGCCACACCGAAAACATTGCCGCCATTGCCGCCGTCGCCACCATCCGGCCCCCCTTTGGGGACATACTTCTCCCGGTGAAAGGACACGACTCCCGGACCGCCGTTGCCGGCCGTCACCTCAATTTCAACATAGTCGACAAACATGGGGGACAATATGCGCTTTGCGCCGCCGAAAGTCAAACGAACCGCGAGCCTAATTCATTGACAGAACGGTCGTTCTAGTACATCTTTGACTAGGTGTTTCCCTGGTCAATCCGGACAGGAGTGCTGTATGAAGAGCTTGTGCCTGTGTGCCGCCGCAGTCTCTCTGCTCACGCTGACGTCGTCAGCCGCCACCATTAACGTCCCGGGTGATCAACCCACCATTCAAGCGGGGATAAACGCCGCGTCGGACGGCGACACGGTTCTGGTTGCGCCTGGAACCTACACCGGCGATGGCAACCGCGATTTGGATTTCCTTGGCAAAACCGTGTCACTGGTCGGGTCGAGCGGACCTTACGTGACAATTCTCGACCTTGGGGGATCCGAGGCCGAGCCGCACCTCGCTATCTACCTGCATGGCACCGAGGGGAACAGCGTTCTCATCGATGGACTCACCTTTACCCATGGTTATGCTACTGCCCCGTACTACGACAACGGGATGCTTTGGTTCAACGGAGTAGCACCTACCGTTCGCAACTGCCGTGTCATCGGCAACCACGGCACCGGGATCTACGCGATGGGAGGAAATTCCGCCGCCGACACGCTGTTCATCGTCGCCTGCGTCATAGACAGCAACACCTCCCGTGGCGTCTACTGCGCGGGCCCCTGCCTCGCTGTTGATTCCTGCGTCGTCTCCAATAGTGGCCTTCATGGGGTGGACGTGCACTGGTACTCCGACGGCGCTGTTACGAGGACCTTGTTCACCGGCAACGCCGGTTCAGGGGTCTTCTACATGCCCATGATGAGTGCCACGAGGTTTCTCGTCGAAAACTGCACGTTTGTTGGCAACGGCACCGGTATGACTTCGACCTGGGATTGGGCTAAGGCCGGTTTCAGTACGGCGCTTGCGGATGATACGATCACGATTTCCCGCAACATATTCGCCGGTAATCAGGGCCGTGGTCTGTCGTGCTCTTCGCCCTTTGGGCATGTGGTCACGTGCAATGATCTCCACCAGAACGCCGGTGGGAATTTCTCCTTCTCGGCCGAAGCCATCGATACCACCGGCAACATCGAGCTTGACCCGAAGTTCTGCAACGCCAGCTCGGGCAACTACGGGTTAAGCGATTCGTCCCCCTGTTCTCCCGAAAGCAGTCCGTGCAGCCAGCTCATCGGCGCTTTCTCCGAGGGGTGTGCGTGTTGCCGCGTAATGGGGGATTTCTATCACGACGGCGGCCTGAGTGTCACCGACCTAACGGGTTTCGTGAACTACCTGTTCAAAGGTGGAAACCCGCCGCTGTGCCTCACTGAGATGGATCTCAACTACGACGGCAGAATTTCTGTTGTCGATGTGGTTCGGGTGGTGGACCTGTTGTTCCGGGGTGGTATCGGCCTGAGCTGCCCGTGAGCATGGCAGGTCCGATTTTGGGCCGTGCCCCGCACATCGGAGATGTGCAGGTCACATGATGATTGCCAGCCTGCCTGTCTGCACGTTTCCGGCGGCGTCTTCAACCGTCCAGTAGTACAGCCCGGTGGCGACCCGCTGGGTGTTCCGCGTAATCAGATCCCATTCATCGTGCGACGCAGAACTCGATCCTTGCACTCCGTCGTGCACAATCTCCCGCACCAGATCGCCGTCGAGTGTGAATATCCGGATCGTACATTTCGGCGGCAGATTGGCGAAATGCACCGCGCGCACGCGGTTATCGGGGCGGACAACATCCTGTCGTCCCTCGAAACCGAGATCCCTGTACCCGGCATCGGCCCGGTACGGGTTCGGGTACACGGTGATCTTGCCGGGATCCCCCTGGGCTGGATTTCCGAGAATTGTATAGATCGACTTCGCACCATCGGTCACCGATGTCTCCAGCGAGGCCAGGCCCGACTCCGGCGAACCGAAATCGAAGGCGGTCACATTGACCCAGTACGGCACGGTCGGCAGCAGGTTTTCCGCAGTGTATTGGTACTCGAAGTACTTCAAATGTCCCAGCGGGGTCAGCTCATCGGGGCGGGCCGAATCGGGGTCGAGGTGCGAAGGGAATGGCTGGTCGGGGTAGGTCTTTTCGATAGCACCGGCTCCTGTCCCGACGGCATTGAAGTCCTGGCGCACGAAGAAGAACTGCGAGTCGGCGAAATCGGGATGCTGGAATCGCCGGGAGCGTGTGTAGAAGAGCGGGTCAAAGGAATTATCGCCGCAGGAATCGGCGTAGAGGCAGCGAAGCTCCGGTAGCGTGAAGGGGGGATCGTTCAGCTCCCAGTCGTCGGTCGCCTCGTTCCACACGTACTTGTTGAAGTTCTCCCGATCGTACGACGCGATGAGACTGAAGCTTTCCTCCCTGTTGTCGCGCCCGAGGTAGACACGGTACCCTTCGAAGTCCTGCAACCGGGAGAAATTGTCCCGGGTGGTTTCGCTGCGCAAGCCGTTGAAGCGGATCACGATCGTTCCTTCCGACGGCGACTCCAGGCGGAAGTCGGGGGGCGGGGGAGGAGCGGCGCCGCGGAAATCCGGAATGCCGTCCCCCTCGTACCAGAACGTATCCACCTTGAGCGCTCCCTGCTGGGTCAGGGTGGAGCAGAGGTGGTGCTTTCCGAAGTACCCGTCGCCGTCGGAATCCACCCCCGGATTATCGTACACCCACGAGGCCCACATGGCATTGAGCGACAGGTCGGTAAAGTCGAGGTTGCGGTAGTACAGATCCGGACGATCGGGGAGATTGGCGCCGTTGGCGGGATCCCGGTGGATATTCTGCCCGGCCAGGTAGGCGAAGGAGATGGGCAGCGACTGTCCCGGCACGATCTCAAACGGCCCGAACGACAGCAGGTAACGGGTATCGTAGCCATCGGCAAAATCGGCGGCGAGATCCTGGTTCGGATACAACCAGAGCGTATCATTGGGGGAGATGTCGGCGGTGAAGATCTGATCGTAATCAAACTCGCGGTTGCGCAGGATATAGTACTTATTCACATCCCCCTCCGGCGTTCCCAGGCCGCCGGTGCCGAAATCGCGAAACGGTTCGGCCCATTGCCCCTTGAACGGCAGTTCTCTCGGTCCGAAATCGAGTTGCGGGTCGCCGTTGCCGATCCACCAGTTGAAGCTCACATCGAGAGTCTCGGCGGGGGTCCGCACAATGCGTGTAGCGACCGCATCGGGTGTCGGATGGGTTCGCCCGTCGGAGTACACCACATCGGCGTCGCCGTCGTTGTCGGCCTGCCAGGCGATGAACACGGTATCCTCGAACTGGCACGCCCCATACTGGTTGGCATACGTGCGCAGAAACCCGCTGTGGTCGTCGGTGTATCCGCTGGTGCCTCCCATGCAGTCGTAGCAGATCTCGTCGTCGACGTATATTCCCATGTAGACCTTGTGGAGCGGCTGGCTGCCGATATTCCTGATCCGGTAGTCGAAGAGGACGAAGTCCTCGGCATAGGCGTAGGACCAGGCGTACGATGCCTCGCGGACTTCGATATTCAGTGGTTTGTGGAGGCGGCCGAAGAAATCGTTGTCGACCAGCCCGGGGAACGTGTCGGTGTACACCGAGATGTAGTCCTCCTCCGACACCGCTTCATCGGCGTACGGACCATTGGGGTCCTTGATCGAACGGTACTGCATCTGTCCGAAAGGTTCGTCATCGGGAAACATCTCGTTCACCGTCTGCCAGCCGTCCGCGCCGACCGAAACGAGAGTATCGCGGCCGGCCACCGCGCCGATCCAGAAAGCGGCGCCGAACAGGTAGGTCACGCCCGAACCCTTCGGGTACTGACAGGACAGAGAGACGGGATCGCCGGTGAAGTAATCGCTGCGCGACGCGGGGGTGTACTCCACGCCGAAGGTTCCGTTGTTGGTAACGGCCAGCTCAATACGGCCGATGCGGTGGGCGGCGAGCATGTGGGCCGGGCGCGCGGTGGCCATTGGGTAGTTCTGCCCGCGCCCGTCGCTCTCGCGTAACTTCATGCGGGCTTCGGCCGACTCACACCACAGGCTCACCAGCAGAAGCAACACACCCGAAAGAACAATCCAATTCACAGAACCGCGTTCACACACCGGTCTGACCTTTCGATACTCCGCTGCAAGAGCGTTTTCGACTCCGGCTTAAAGCTAACAGGCTTCTTCGCGTTCGGCCAAACATTTTCGGGGGTTCTCCGCGATGATTTCAACGGCTGGTGGCCCTGCGACGAAATCGTCGCCATATCCACTTGTGTGGCAACCAACTATCATCAAACAGCGGTCGCCACGGACCCACAGCCTGTCCGCAAAATCCGTCATCACCATCGTTGACCTGTGTCCAAAAATCTGTATATTAGCGCCAGATTTCACGAGCGATTAAGGGATTACATGGCGGAGCCAGGGATCAATCAGCGTAAGCGGCAATTCTACGAAGAGTCATCGCTCTTCCTCGGGAAGATCTGTGTCCGCATGGGATTCCGCCCCAATTACATCACGGCGGTGAGCCTCATCTGCGCGGTCATCTCCGGCATTTTCTTCTGGGATGGCCAGTGGCTCTGGGGAGTCTTCTGGATGATCGTGACCTCGTTTACGGACATGCTTGATGGTTCGACCGCCCGCGCCGGCAATATGGGCACGGTTTTCGGCGGCATTCTCGATCATGTTTCCGATCGCTACGGCGAGTTTTTCGTGCTCGCCGGCATCACCCTTTCGGGCCGCGTCCATCCGGGCTGGGGGTTGTTCGCCCTGTTCGGCATGATTATCGCCTCGTATACCCGCGCCGCTGCGGAATCGATGGGCAAGATCGAGAACTGTGCGGTCGGCATCATGGGGCGGCTGGAAAAATTCATGCTTATTATCGCCGGTTCGCTGCTTGAATATTTCTTCCCGGTCGGTGCATTTCCGCGCAGCGGCTGGCTTGAACTGGCCCTGATCGTGGTTGGCGTCACTTCGTTCATAACGGCCATTCAGCGGCTCATCTATACGTACAAAGTGCTCGGTGATCGGCGCGAGGTGTAACCGCGCCGCGACCCGCCTGTCGGAAAGGACTCCCCGTGATTACCGCCTTGGGCAACCCCGTCTACGATCTCATTACGACGAAGAAAGTGAAGCCGGCCGGCCGCGTGCTCTCCGGCTGTTCGACCAACGCCGCGCTGGCGCTCTCCAAGATGGGGGAGAAGGTGCGCCTGGTCGGGGCGGTCGGGCCCGATTTCAAAGACCAGTTCATCACCGACCTGGCCCGCAATGGCATCGACCATGTGATTATCCCCTCGAACGAGACCGGCGGATTTGCCCTTGACTACTACGATGACTTCGGCAATCGGACGCTCGACCTGCTCGGCCGCGCCGCCGAGATATTCCCGATCAACCCGACCTGGTTCGCCGATGCGAAGGCGGTGCTCGTCGGCCCGATCCTCGGCGAAGTCACTTTCGGAGGTATCCGCAAGGTCCGCGAGCACTTCGACGGTTTCTTCTTCTGCGACCCGCAGGGATTGATTCGCGGCGCCGACGCAACCGGGCGTATCTACCATGAACAGGTGCCGGGTATCTGGGAGACGCTGGCGCTCTTCGATGTCGTCAAGCCGAACGAGCTCGAGGCCAAAGTTCTCACCGGGGTCGACTGCCGCGAGGATCCGTACAAGGCCGCTCGAATGATCCACGCCGCCGGGCCGAAGATCGTAATCGTGACCCTGGCCGAGCTTGGCTCGGTGATCTACGATGGCAAGAATTTCATCGACATCCCCCCGTACACGAACATCAGCCTGCTTGACTCGACCGGCGCGGGGGATACTTACATGGCCGGGTTCACGTTTGAGTATCTTCGCACGAAGGACCTCCGCCAAGCCGGCTGCTATGCGTCGTGTACCTCGTCGATCATGATCGAGAACACCGGCCCGGATTTTGTCATGACCGAGCAGATGATTCGCACCCGTCAGGCGGAGCTGCTGGCGATGACCGGCTACAAGGTCCGGGTGGCGGTAAACGTGTAGTATCCAGTGGATCGGGCCGTTTGCGGCCTGACGACTTTCTGCGGACGAGAGGTCTCCGTGGCCGATTCCATTTCCTACGACGATTTCGCCAAGGTCGATATCCGAGTCGGGCGCATTATCGAGGTCACCGACTTCGACCGCGCCCGCAATCCCTCTTACAAGCTCAGAATCGACTTCGGCCCCGAGATCGGCATCAAGCAGTCATCCGCACAGTTCAAGAACAATTACCCCCCCGAGGAACTGCTCAACAAGCAGTGCCTTGCAGTCGTGAACTTCCCTCCGCGCAATATCGCCGGGTTCATGTCGGAGGTTCTCGTGTTAGGAGTGCCGAGGGCTGACGGCGACGGCATCGCAATCGTCCGCCCGGCCGATGAAGCGGAGACCGGCGGGCGACTCTACTAGGCCTTGATTCCGTCGAACAAGAAGGAAATCAGGTAGCGTTCTGCTTCGTGTCGTGAGAGTCCCTTTCCCTCGAATGTTCGTTCCACCAGGGCCTCGATGATCAGCGCCACCAGATGCCCGGTCAGCCGGGGGTCGAAATCCCCCCGGATCTCGCCCGTCTGCTCCCCGCGACTGATGATCTCCGTGACGTACCCCTCGAAGTGCCGCTCGATATCCACTCCCTCCAGCGCCACCGCCGAGTGGTTCAGCGCCCGCGTGACGAACAGGTAGAACTTTTCCTCGGCCGGAAACAACCGGGAATTGAGCGCAATCGAACGGTAGAGGTGCAGGAGCCGCTCCCGCGCGAGGACCGCGGTGTCATTGGCGCGAATCTCGACCGTCCACGCGGCCAGGTAGTGGTCGAACAGGACCACGCAGAACTCCAGCAGGTGGCTCTTGCTGGGAAAATACTGGAAGAATGACCCTTTGCTGATTCCCGCCTCCCGGCACAACTGGTCGATCGCGAGGCCGTCGTAGCCGTACTCGCCGAACAACTGGAGCGCCACCTGGTACACCCGCGCCTTCTTCGCCGACGGCAGCCGCCGGAAGGTATCGGTAGCTACCTCGTTGCGCACCAGTGCGAGGACGACGTTTTCGTCGAGTTCGTCGCGGCGGCGTGCGGGACGGTCTGTCACAGCCGCTCCTCGAGGATGACTATATAGTCATAGATCATATACTAATGATATATAAGATCATCGTCGGAGTCAATTGCATTTGACACCCGCCGGTCGCTGCTTCTATATTTTCGACAGAGCGAACAAACCGTAGGTCCTGTGAAATAAAGGGAATTATGTATGGGCAAAATCAGAGTTGCGATTATCGGCGTCGGTAACTGCGCCTCCTCGCTGGTGCAGGGCGTCGAGTTCTACAAGAAGGCCAAGGAGACCGACAAGATCCCCGGCCTCATGCACGTCAACCTCGGCGGCTACCACATCAGCGACATCGAGTTCTCCGCTGCCATCGACATCGACAAGAACAAAGTCGGCAAGGATTTGTCGGAAGCGATCTACACCAAGCCGAACAACACGTACACCTTCTGCAAGGTTCCGAAGGCCGGCATCACCGTCCAGCGCGGCATGACGCATGACGGTCTCGGTTTCTATCTCTCGCAGATTATCGAGAAGGCCCCGGGTGACACGGTTGACATCGTGAAGCTCCTCAAGGACACGAAGACCGACGTCGTCATCAACTACCTGCCGGTGGGTTCGGAGGAAGCCACGAAGTGGTATGTCGAGCAGGTACTCGACGCCGGTTGCGGTTTCGTGAACTGCATTCCGGTCTTCATCGCCAAGGAGCAGTACTGGCAGAAGCGGTTCAAGGAGAAGGGGCTGCCGGTCATCGGCGATGACATCAAGTCACAGGTTGGCGCAACTATCGTTCACCGCGTCATGACCCGCCTGTTCATGGATCGCGGCGTTAAGCTCGAACGCACCAGCCAGCTCAATGTCGGCGGCAACACCGACTTCCTCAACATGCTTGAGCGTTCCCGCCTGCAGTCGAAGAAGATCTCCAAGACCTGCGCCGTTACCAGCATGCTCGACTACGAGCTGGCCCCGAAGAATGTGCACGTCGGCCCGTCCGATTACGTGGAGTGGCTGGACGATCGCAAGTGGGCGTACATTCGCATGGAAGGCACGACCTTCGGCAATGTCCCGCTCAACGCCGAAATGAAACTGGAGGTCTGGGACAGCCCGAATTCGGCCGGAGTCGTGATCGACGCCCTCCGCTGCTGCAAGCTGGCGCTGGACAACGGCCTCTCAGGCGCGCTCATCGCACCGTCGGCCTACTTCAAGAAGTCCCCTCCCGTGCAGTATCCGGATGATGTGGCCCGGCAGATGGTCGAGCAGTTTATTACCGAGTACGGCTGGAAGTTCAAGAGCGTCGGTCGCCAGACGGTACGCGCTGCCGCGAAGGGACGTAAGTCCGCCCGCCCGGCGACCGGGACCAAGGCGGCAGGACGGAAAACCACTGGCACTGCGTCTTCCAAGCGGGTCGTGCGCAAGAAAAAGTAGTTTCCCGTTATCTCTGATTTGGCTACCATACCGGCGGTGACAATCACCGCCGGTTGTTTTTTTGTGCCACAAGCGGAGAAACTATGCACAAATCCCGAAAAGGGCTGTTCCTGACATTTGAAGGCATCGACGGTTGCGGCAAGACCACCCAGGCCATGCTGACCTTCAAGTACCTGACTGCTCAGGGCTTAGAGGTCACCCTGCTGCGCGAACCGGGTTCTACCGAGGTTGCCGAACGCATCCGGAGCATTCTCCTTGACCGAAAGCTGGAAATCACCGACCGCACCGAGCTGCTCCTGTACGAGGCTGCCCGGGCCGATCTGACCGAACGCCAGATCGCACCGCTCCTCGCCCGGGGGCAGATTGTCCTGTGCGATCGATTCTACGACAGCACCACCGCCTACCAGGGATTCGGCCGGCGCCTGGATATCACCATGGTTCGCGGTTTGCACCGGGTCGCGGTCGGTACCGTGCGACCCGATTTGACCTTTGTCTTCGACCTCGATGTCCGTACGGCCGTCACCCGCCGCAAAGGGGATGCGGATCGCCTGGAGGCTCAATCGAAGGCTTTCTTTGAACGGGTCCGGCGGGGTTTCCTGGAAATCGCACGCAAAGAGCGCCGCCGTGTAAAAGTCATTGATGCTTCCCGGCCGGCCGAGGCCGTATTCGAGGATCTGAAGAAGTACCTGACTCGAAAGTTGAGGGGCCATGAATCGCGACGTCCCGCTTAATCGCATCGACCTGCTCGTCTCCCTGCTCATGATCGTCCTCGTTATCGGCGTGACCGGCGGTATGGGAATCTACGTGCTCTCCGATCCCGGCATCCGGGCCGCCTCCCGCCTGATTGTGGCGGCTCACGCGATCGAGGAGTACGCGGTCGATCCGGTCAACGGCGAGCGCATGATCCAGACGGCCCGCGACAGCATGTTCAGTCTGCTCGACCGCTTTTCCGGCTATGTCGACCGCCAGGAGTTTGACCAGATGCGCGAGGAGATGAGCGGCGGCTATGGCGGGATCGGTGTCACCATCATCCCGCACGAGGATGGCCTGCAGATCATGTCGGTCCGTGAGGGCGGCCCGGCCGGCAAAGTCGGGTTGCTCACCGGTGATATCCTCATCGGCACCGATTCGGTGTCTTTCGCGAAGCTCGGCCCCGGCGAGGCCAGCCGCTATCTGCGCGGCGAACCGGGCACGACCACGAATGTTCGCGTCTTCCGGCCCCTCACCGGCGACACCACGATGGTCGCCCTAATGCGCGAACGGGTCCCGTTGGTGCATGTCCCGTTTGCCGGGTTTACCGCCAACGACGTCATGTACATCCGGGTGCTCGATTTCGACGCCGGTACGGCCGATGATATCCGATCCGCGGTGGATTCATTACAGAACGTTCTCGGGAAAGAAGCGGTCGGGGTGATCCTCGATCTGCGCGGCAATCCGGGCGGGCTTTTTGCCGAGGCCTACCGGGCGGCCAACATCTTTCTTGATGCCGGACAGTTCATTGTCGGCACCGACGGCCGCTCCCGCTGGAATGAAGAAACGCACCGTTCGATGCACCGGGATCTGACCGGCGGTCTGCCGATTGCCATAATTGTCAACCGCGGTTCCGCCTCGGCCGCCGAGATCGTTGCCGGCGCGCTGCAGCAGGCCGGCCGCGCGTTTCTCGTCGGCGACACGACTTTCGGCAAGGGGTTGGTCCAGGGATTCTTCGGCTTTCCCGATGGCGATGGCATGCGCCTGACGGTCTCGCGCTACTACTTCGACAACGGTGTCTACCTGAATCGTTTTGACTCCACGCTGGTCGACACCGGCGACGGTCTGGTGCCCGACCACTACTACGCCTATCCCGAGCTCGACCCGTTCGTACGCTCGCTGGAGAACTCGCTCCTCCTACAGGAGTTCGCGTACCGCTACATGGAGGATATCCTCGGCGAGGACGACCTTTGCAACTACGGTCCGATTCTCAGTTCGTTCGCCCACCACATCACCACCAGCGGATTTGTGTACAGCACACCGACGACCGAAGCGGCCGAGGATTTGGTCTACATGGCCCGCCTGGAGGAGGCTCCGCCCCGAATCCTGCAACTGGCCGACCGCCTGCTTCAACGCTCACAGGCGGAGGATCGCCGTCTCCTCTTCGACCACGCCGACTATATCGCCCTGCGCCTGCGCCAGATCGCATACGAACGTGAGTATGGGACGACCCGCACCTACCAGGACGTCCTCCTCCCCAACCGCGGTGACATCCGCTTTGCCGAAGAACTGCTTCTCAGACGGCGGTCATGACGCCGGAAATCGTCTGGTATGTTATCTGCGGTATGTCCGCCGGCCTGCTCGGCGGTTACCTCGGCCTTGGCGGGGGAGAGGTGATTGTGCCGTTTCTGACGATCATCCTCGGCGTTGAGGTCAAGACCGCCGTGCCCGTTTCGGTCCTCGCGGTGGTGGTCAACGCGCTCTCTTCGTCCACCGAGTATCTGCGCCGCGGCATGGTCGATTTCGAACTCACCGTCATTCTGGCCATCTTCATGGTCATGGGTAACATCACCGGCAGCACGCTCAGCCTGGTCGTCTCCGAGGAACTGGTGCGGATGCTGCTGACCGGCCTGCTCATCTACACGGCGTTCACGCTCCTGAAGGGCCGCCAGGATGCTAGCGGTTTGGTTTTCGTCGACAACCGGCGTCACTACATGGGGATTGTCAATGTCCTCGCCTTCTTCATCGGTACCCTTTCCGGGTTGATCGGGGTCGGGGGGGGCGTGATGCTTCTTCCCCTGATCTACCTCGTCGTCGGCTGCCCGCTGGCTACCGCCCGGGGCACCAGTGCCTTCATTGTGGTCTTCTCCGCCGCGGCCGCATCCGCCGTTTATCTGCTTCGCGGCGATGTCTCGCTTGCGATCGCCGCCCCGGTTATCTTCGGCATCCTCGTCGGGGGGCGCCTCGGCGGCTTTCTGGGAACCATGGCCAAACCGGTTGTCATACGCGTCCTGTTCTTTGTGGTGATGCTGTACCTGGCCTGGCGTCTCGCCGCCGGCATGCTGGAGAACTTGCTGTGAGGGAACACTACTTCCGCTATGGAACGATTGTCACGCTGCAGCGCATCTTCTGGCTGCTTTTCGTGGCCCTTTTCGGCCTGGCCACGGCTTTTTACGCCGCTGGGCACCGTTATGCCGGGATTGCCGCCACGGGCGGGACCTTCGCCATTTTGCTCCTTGTTGCCGTCATCACCGTCACCATTGCCGAGCTGTTTCGCATGGCCCGGCTCTACCGGTACTGGCTGCTCTCGTACATGCTTCTGACGATTCTGCTGTCCACCATTCTCCTGAGGATGTATTTTTCGGGATGACCAAGCTCCACACCGCTGTCTTCTGCGACTTCGACGGTACCATTGCCCGCCGCGATGTTGGTTACAACCTGTTCAAGCACTTCTCTGGCGGACGTACGCGCGAGCTCCTGCCTGACTGGAAGGCCGGCCGCATGTCCAGCCGCGAGATTCTCGTGCGCGAGGCGGCCATGGCTCCCTGCACCGAAGCCGACCTCCTCGAATTCCTCAGGGATTTCGACCTCGACCCGGGTTTTCCGGCGTTCGCGGAGCGCTGCCGTGCGCAGCACCTCGAGCTGTTCATCGTGTCCGATGGGCTTGATTTGTATATCAATCATCTGCTGGAGCGCTTTCGGCTGGCGCACCTGCCGCTGATTACCAACCACGGATATTTCAATGGCTCCTACATCCACATCGAATTCCCGCATACGAACAGCCATTGTACCCGGTGCGGCAGTTGCAAGGGGGAGCGCATCCGTGAGTACCGCGACAGGCAGGAAGGGCCAACCCGGATTGTCTTTGTCGGGGATGGCCTCTCGGACGCTTGCGCGGCTCCCGAGGCGGATGTCCTTTTTGCCAAAAAAGACCTTGAACGCTACTGCCACATGCACAATATTGCGTGCACAAGCTTTGCTGATTTCTTCGATGTTGCCCGCACGCTGGAAGAGCTCGGCGTCCTCGCCGAAGCCAATAACCGATAGGTAGAGTTGGAGTTAAGGAATGAAGGCGATTGTAATGGCAGGCGGATTCGGCACCAGGTTGCGCCCGCTCACGATCAATATTCCCAAGCCCATGGTGCCCATCTGCAACCTCCCCATGATGGAGCACGTGGTCTCCCTGCTGGTCAAGCACGGTATCACCGACGTCACGTCGCTGCTGTATTTCCAGCCGGAGAAGATCCGCGACCACTTTAAGGACGGCTCCGGCTTCGGCATCACCATGGACTACATGCAGCCGGACGATGACTACGGCACTGCCGGCGCAGTTCGCTATGCCCTTTCCAACGCCACCGAACCGATCCTCGTGATCTCGGGCGACGTCCTCTCCGATTTTGATTTGTCCGAGGCTATCTCCTGGCATGCCGCGAAGAAGGCCGACGCGACCATTCTGCTCACCCGCATGGAAAATCCGCTCGCCTACGGAATCGTCATTACTGACGATGACGGCCAGATTGTGCGCTTCCTCGAAAAACCCTCGTGGGGTGAAGCCTTCTCCGACACAATCAATACCGGCATTTACATTCTCGAACCATCGGCCATCGAGATGATTCCGCCGCGGACCAATTTCGATTTCTCGCAGAATCTCTTTCCGCTGATGCTGTCGCGCCAGATGGGGCTCTATGGGAAGATTATGCAGGGCTACTGGAAAGATGTCGGGAATGTCGGCGAGTACCGCCGCGCTCATGCGGACTACTTCGACAGAGTCCTCGAGCTGGATCTCAAGATGCAGGAGAGGCCGATTGACCACGGGGAGTTGCGGCTTGGACAGCATGTCCTCATCGCCGAGGGGGTCAAGTTCACCGGTCGCGTTGTGCTCGGCGATGGCGTGCAAATCGAGGCCGGCGCCCGCCTTCACGATTGCTGCATCGGCGATCGGACCCGCATCGGGGCGGGAGCCGAGCTCAGTGACACGGTCGTCTGGTCGGACTGCATCATCGGCGCCGAGAGCACTGTCGCCGAAAGCGTGATCTGCAACTCCGCCCGCCTCGGGCGCAATGTCCAGCTCATGGCCGACGTGATCGTTTCCGACGACACCGTGATCGGCGACGGCGCCACGGTCAAGGCCAACTGCAAGATATGGCCGGGCAAGATGGTCGACCCCGGGGCTATCGTCTCGTCTTCCATCGTCTGGGGGGATCGTTGGAACCGCGAGCTGTTCACCAACTCGAAGATCACCGGTCTGGCCCTGACCGAAATCACGCCCGAGATGGCTGTCAAGGTCGGCGCCGCTTTCGGCGCTCTGCTCGGCCGCGGTTCGTCGGTTGTCACCAGCCGCGATGCGTCCGATGGCTCGCGCCTCATCAAGCGCGGCCTGATCTCCGGTTTCCTTGCCTCCGGCGTCAATGTCGCCGATCTGGAGACCCTGCCGATCCCGGTCGTTCGCTACGGACTGACCCGCGGCAACTACGCCGCCGGCATCTACGTGCGCCACTCGCCGCTGGATTTCCGCCAGATCGATTGCATCTTTTTCGATGGCACCGGGGTGGACATGCCGACGAGCAAGCTCAAGAAGATCGAACGGATGTACTTTGGCGAAGACTTCGAACGGGCCACCCTCGACGATATCGGTCATCTCGATACGCCGCAGCATGTGCTGGAAAACTATCGCCGGGATTTCGTCCGGTCACTCGATATCGATCTCATCCGCAAAGCCGGCTTCAAGATCGTCATCGACCACTCCAACGGTTCCTCCAGCCAGATTTTCCCGACTCTCTTCTCGGAGCTGGGCATTTCCGCGGTCGAATTAAACGCCAATCTCAACCCGCGCAAATTCTCCACATCGCCCGAGGAGATGGCTCAGGCGATGGTGCAGATGTCGGCGATCGTCACCTCGCTCAAAGCCGACATCGGCTTCCTGCTGAACCCGGCTGCCGAGAAACTGACGGTTGTGGACAACCGCGGCCAGCCGGTCGACACCCAGCAGCTCCTGCTGGTGGTGCTCGAGTTGTACCTCCGCCTTGACGGCGTCAAGCGCATCGCCGTCCCGGTGGCTGCCTCAATGGGGGTTGAGGATGTCGCCCGCGAATACGGCGTGGAAGTTGTCCGCGTCGCCAACGACCACCTCGCCATGATGGACGTCATGCGCCGCGGCGAAGTCGATTTTGTCGGCGGCACCCGCGGCGGGTTCATTTTCCCCGGCTTCCAGAGCGGGGCCGACGCCATGTACGCCGCCTGCAAAATCCTGGAAATGATGGCCAAAACCAGGAGCCGGTTCAGCGAACTGCGCCGCAAATTCTCAGACCTCGAACGCGAGTCTCTGTCGGTCCCGTGCCCATGGTCAAAAAAGGGAACAGTCATGCGCCACCTGATCGTTAACTCGCAGGACAAAGAGCGTCAGCTTGTCGACGGTGTTCGAATTCGGGAAAGTGGCGGCTGGGTGTTGCTCATGCCGGACCGCGAGACGGCTTCATTCAATATCATGGCCGAAACCCGCTCGAAGACGGCAACTGCCGCTTTGGCTGACCGCTACCGCACGCTGGTCGAGCAGTGGCAGACCGACTGATCGGTTCTGCCCGGGCCAGTGGCGTGAAACATATGAGAGCGGCTCTGTGTCGGGTACGATGTATACCCGATATATAGCCGCTCTTTCCTGATTGTAATTACCGTTGTTGAACTGAATACTGTGTTTTCGATTTCCCCGGGACTGCGTGTGGAAACAGCGCGGTGTATAACGAGGGAAAGTTTTGAACGAAACCGGTCCCAAAGTTTCCGCCCGCATGGGGGTGCGGGCACTCCGGATTGGGGCTATCGCCGGTTTCTTCGCCAGCACCTGAGGTAGTGCCTCGCGCGACATGATTTGCCTGTGTGAGTCGGCAGTCGCGACGCTCCCGATGGACAACACTGAATGTAGGGGCACTGATTTTGGAGTATTCGGACAACCCGCCCGGTTTCGACTCGTTCGAAAACCGGAATCAGCCGTGCGCGCTCGTACTCAACGGCGACAACATCGTCGCTATTGACGAATCGTTGCGGCTACTGCTTGGCTATGAACCCGAGGAAATGGTCGGTCGCTCGGTGCTTGACTTCGCCGCCGACGACAGCCATATCGAACTGCGCGAGTGGATCCGCCAACACCTCCTCGGCGTTTTCTCATACGCCTTTCGATGCAAGTCGGGGGAGAGCATCCACATTATCGGCAGTGCCAGCGCCCGGCACGACAGTGGCAGCGAGCTGCGGGACATCACCGTGCGCAGTATCGAGCGCAAGTCGGTCGGAGATGATTCAGTAGAAATTCTGAAAGAGAAAGTCAGGATTCTCCGCCATGCGGTCGGCCAGAAAGAAGCCGCGCTCCAGGAACTTCTGCACGAATTGCAGAACCAACGGCGTATGGTCACGGCCGAAATTCGCCGAAATATCGAACGGGTTGCCCTCCCGGTAGTCCGCCGGCTCCAGACTATGACCGACGAGGATACCCGGCTCCTGACGCGGCGGCTGGAGGAAACGCTCGATGAAATCGCCGCCCCCTTCATCGGTTCGCTAGAACGCCGGATGACCGGCTTGTCGCCGCGCGAGGTCGAGATTTGCCACATGATCAAGAACGGCTACTCGACCAAGGAGATCGCCACCGTTCTGGCGATCAGCCCGCAGACTGTCTCTGTCCACCGAAAAATAATCCGCCGCAAGCTCGGTCTCACGGGCAGCGACACCAACCTGATCAGCTTCCTGCGCACGATCGAGACGGACTCCTGACCGTTGCTCCGGGGCTTGGCTGCCCCGCTCTGTTCCCATTCAGGCAAAACAACAGCGGCAGCCCAGACCACTGGACTGCCGCTCTGCATTCATTGGATCCGTGTCAGCGGCTACGTCGTGCGTGTGCGCGTCCGGCGGCGCGGCCCGGCATCGATCACCCGCTGATCGACATAACTGCCGTACTGGTGGAAGTTCTCGTGGAACATCTCCACCAGGCGATCCGCCTGGTTGTCATAGGCATCCTTGTCCCGCCAGGTGTTGCGCGGCGTGAGCACTTCGCCGGGTACATTCGGCACGCTGCGCGGCACCTGCACTCCGAACACCGGATCTTCCTCGTACTCGACCCGGTCAAGCTTGCCCGCAATCGCGGCGTTGAGCATCGCCCGCGTGTATCTGATCTTCATCCGTTCACCCGTGCCGTACGGCCCGCCGGTCCAGCCGGTATTGACCAGCCAGATCTTCGTGTGGTGCGTGCGAATCCGCTCGGCCAGCAGCTTGGCGTAGACCGACGGGTGCAGCATCATGAAGGGGGCTCCGAAACAGGCCGAAAAGGTGGCCTTCGGTTCGGTCACGCCCCGCTCAGTCCCGGCGACTTTGGCTGTGTATCCTGAGATGAAGTGGTACATCGCCTGCTCCGGCGTCAGACGCGAGATGGGCGGCATCACGCCGAAGGCGTCTGCCGCCAGAAAGATAATATGGTCGGGATGGCCGCCGGTGCCATCCGGATCGGCATTCGGGATGTGCGTAATGGGATAAGCCGCACGCGTGTTCTCGGTCAGGGAGGCGTTATTCAGGTCGAGCCGGCGCGTGACCGGGTCAATCCCGACATTCTCGAGGATTGTCCCGAACTGCCGGGTCGTCTCGTAAATCTCCGGCTCGGATTCGAGCGACAGGTTGATCACCTTGGCGTAGCAGCCCCCTTCGAAGTTGAATATCCCCTGGTCGCTCCAGCCGTGTTCGTCGTCGCCGATGAGTGTTCGCTCCGGGTCGGCCGAGAGAGTGGTTTTGCCGGTGCCGGACAGGCCGAAAAAGAGTGCCACATCCCCTTGCGGACCCTTGTTCGCGGAGCAATGCATCGGCAGCACGCCGCGACCGGGCAGGAGGAAATTCATGACCGAGAAGACAGATTTCTTGATTTCCCCGGCATAGGCCGTGCCGCCGATCAGGACCATTTTGCGGGTCGGGGAGAGCAGGATGAAGGTCTCCGACTGCGTCCCGTCGATCTCCGGAATGGCCTGGAAATTCGGCACCTGCACCACCGTGAACTCTGGCACGTGTTCGACCAGTTCATCGGGCTCGGCCTGAATGAACATGTTGCGGGCGAACATGCTGTGCCACGCCATTTCGGTGATTACGCGAATCGGCAGCCGGTAGCGCTTGTCGTGCCCGGCGAAGCAGTCCTGGACATACAGGTCGCGCCCCTGCAGGTAAGCCTGGAGCCGACGGAACATGAACTCGAACTTGGCGGGATCGAAGGGCTTGTTCACCGGCCCCCACCAGATCTGCTCCTGCGTTTCCGCTTCCTTGACGATGAATTTGTCTTTGGCTGCTCGACCCGTATGGATCCCGGTTCGCACTACTAGCGGGCCGAGGTGCGCGAGGTACCCCTCGCCATTGCGTATCGCTTCCTCATAGAGCATCGGGGTGTTGTGGTTCCAGTGCACCTTGCGCAAGTTTACCAACCCGTGATTCTCGATGCCGTATGAGCTGATCAGCCGCTTCACTACCATAGGTTACTGCTCCGTTTCGTGAAAATGACGTCAGATACCTGGGTGTGCATGTCGGGGAGTCGTTTCGTACTGAAACGGTGACCGATGATCAAACGTTCCACCCTTCTATCTATCGGTCGGGTGGAACGGCGGCTTTAGAGGGGGTAACCTGGCCTACTGGACAGCGGAATCGTCGGTCGGCTGGCCGGTGCTCTCGCGGGAGGGATCCTTGAGAATCAGGGCAACCGGGATGAGCACGCAGTAGCCGATCACCAGCAGGAGCGGCGCGAGGGTGATCGATCCCATGCCGAGCGATACGTAGCCGAGAATGATCACGACCAGGGCGATCGCCATGAAGATGTAGTTTCGTTTGCCGAAAGGCCAGCGCATTTCGTTTGCCGCCGGCGACGATTTGGTTTGCTTGATTGCCATAGTTTTTTCCTGTCCGGCCTCAATAAAGCCCTGAGGCTGCATACCTGTCAAGTTGTTTTGTGCCGCCGCTTGCGGCGACCGGACCCTCGGGCTCGCCCGAGTGGTCCCGGAACGGATACTCGAGGCGAAACACCACCCATTCGGCGTTTTCCAGCACCGGTTCGGCGTACCGGCGGAAGTACGCGGTCACGTGCTCCCGCGCCGGATCCGATCCCTCCTGGTTCATCACCGGGCTGATCCCTGCGGAGGTCTTACCGACAATGGCGAACTCCGTTCCAAATTCCCGCAGCTGATCCTCGGCCGCCGGGCCACCTTCGATAATCCGGGTGTACGCTGTTTCGATCGAATCGGCCCGCACCTTATCCTGCTGGAAGTAGGTCGGGTTGCCACGGAGCAGGAAACTGCGGTAGCGGGCGGTCCGGAGAAGACGATGGTTGTCGTACTGGGTGACAAATATCCGCCGATCGGCATGGCCGGGCAGCGCTTTCACGAACGCGGCAACTTCCGCTGTCGCGGGGGAGATCGGGTCGGTCAGGGTGAGGTCAAAACGGTACACGACGCTGTACAGCATCGCTCCCCCGCAGACCACCGCCAGCGACCACCGTCGTATTGCATTGCGATCCAGGTGCAGGCGATCCCACCAGAAGATCAGGAATGCCGGCACCAGGAACAGGTAGCAGTAAAACTGCACGCGCCGGGTGATCGAGCTGTTCGTTTGGAACAGCGTCGCGAGTGACAGGAGGAACGTGACAGAGGCGGCGACTAGCATTGCGAACGACTCGTCCCGGAGGCCGGCACGGGCTCTCCGGAGACCTTCCCGAACGGAGGTGACGAGGAGAAGGCCGTTGATCGGCAGTACCAGCAGGTAGTAGTACACGGAGGCGAACAGGCCGTAAATCACCACAAGCCTGTTGGGTGATGACCACGCCTCGGGGTAGAGGTACTTGAAGAATTGGGCGTTTCCTTTAAGGAGGAAGCCGCCAGCCCACTCTCCGAGGCTCCTGAGGAGGTCGTGCTGGGCGACGTAACCTGCGTGGCGGGAGAAACCGCGGTAGTCGGGGAGGATTTCGCGCACCGACCAGAGCGGCCAGAGATTCGCTGCGAGCGCCACGGCTAAAACTCCGCCGATCAGCAGTGCTTCCGTGCGCTGCCGGCTGCGGCCCGATTGGGCCCGCGGAAGAACCAGGAGCCCGGCTGCCATCCCGATCACGGGGATCATGTTCCACCACCAGATGCTGATCCCGATCCCGCAGAGGAGCGCGCCAGCCAACCCGCGCCCTAACGCTCCTCGCCGGCGCCAGTCGATCAGCAGGGCCATCCCGGTCAGTACCAGCGGGAACGAAAAGGTGAAGGGGTTGGCCAGGAGCCAGTACCTCCCGGTAGGCGCATAGAGGAGAAGAATCAGCAGCAGCCCGGCGGTTGCGGTCTGATCGCGCGATCGGAGGAACCGGCCGAAGAAGAAGAACCCGGCGAGGAAGAGCCCGAGAACCTGGAATACCTGTATGAGGCGGCTGGTCTGGAAACTGCTCAAGTCGAACAACCCGGCCATCCCTCCGGCGATCATGTGGTAGAACGGAGGGTAGATTGTCTTGAACCCGGTTACCGGATCGGTGAAGAAGTCGCCGTCCCGCGCCGCCATGATCTTGGCGGCATGAAAGACGATGTCATCGGAATAGTAGAGAAAGGGCAGTTGCACCGACAGCAGGAGGGTTACGAGCGCCAAGAGGCCGAAAAAGATCGGCACGAGCCGCGGCGTCCTGTCGCTCAGCATACCACGCCCTGCTCATCCAACGTGTTTTCGCGTACGGCATTATCTCCCGGGGTTGCCAGTGTGGCCGAGAGGCCCGCTCCCCAGACGAACATGAGGAACTGCCGCACCTCTTCATCGGCGAAGGCCGCTTCGGTGACGGAACAAAGGGCGAACATGAGCGACCCGGCCATTGCCGCCCCGACCAGCGCCCGCCCGGTCGAACCGGGCCGGAGTCCTTTCCACCCTCGAAAGAAGCGGAGTGCGACCAGCACCCACATGGCCATGTATATGAGTGCGCCGGGAATACCCGAGAGTGCGGCAATATTCAGCACGTCGTTATGCGCATGCGGCCACGACCGATTTTCACCTCTTGCCGGATCATTCTGTTCGCGGTAGGCTTCGGGGAAGTTTCCCTGCCCCACCCCGAAGAGCGGGTGCTCGGCGATCACGCCCAGGGTCTTCGTCCAGATGAACACGCGGGCCGCCTGGCTTTGGCCGGCGAAGTCGCGGTCGAGCGCCGCCCGATAGCT
>JBGSIV010000252.1:0-6722 GCA_041742355.1 Candidatus Zixiibacteriota bacterium | reverse complement strand
CGCCGTGGGCGCGTGCGGCGGCCTGGACCACCTGTTCGGCGCCAATCCGCAACTCGACCTCGACCTTCTGGCCGGCCGCGACCTTCTTGCGCAGATCGTTCTGCCAGGTGGCGAAACGATCAATCCGCCCCTCGACCGCGTACACGTACGGGCACTGCTCGGTGATATCGAACTGCCCCTCCCACAGGTCGTTGCCAAGCGCCCGCATGGGGACTTCCTGAAAGTCCTCCTCACGGCTGCTGCGGAAGAGAACCGAAGCAGCAACCAGGTCGTGGCCGTCGGAAAAAACACTGGCGCGCACGACCACCTTGTCGCCGACAACCCGCTTAATCGGGTACGCACCGGCATCGATTTCCGGCTCAACATTCTGAATGGTGACCCGCTGCCTGCCCTCGAAATGCAAAAAAAGCCTCCTTGGATCCGATCCGACCGGGAGAAGCGCGGAGAATTGATCGTGATGTGCGGAGGAAAAAACCTCCGGGCAGACCAAAGGGGTGTGGAACGGAAACGACGGTTTGTCTAAACTACGCTACTTGCACTACTCAATAGCATCCCGCAACACGACATCAGAAACACATTGGCGGGTGATTTCGTCTGCCAGATCTGCGCGACGCACACCGGCCGCCTCTGCTTGCGGGCCGGCCTTCGGGATCCGCCCCTCTTGGAGACACAGCATCCCTCACTAGTGAGAACGCAGCACGTACGACAAAAGTTCATGACCCGGAGGAAATTCAAGAATGCCGATGCCGGCGGCAGTGGCGCGGATGGGCAGCAGCGTCTCCTGGCAAACCTCGAGAGCCTTGGGCGCCACGTCGCAGGTGATGCCGTCGGCCAGCGTGCAGTGCGGCACCCAGATGCCCGGGAAATAGTAGCGCCGCAGACCCTCGCCGTACACCGAAAAGGTAAGGTGGAAATCAATGTGGATTTCCAGCAGCTGCGGGGAAGGCGTGACACCCAGAAAAACAGCGCCGCTCGATTGCGAAGGAAACAGGCCGAGGCTGGAGAACGTCAGAGGGAAAGCGGCATGCGTATTGGCAAATTCGGCCAGGTACTGCGTGCAGGGCTCCAGCTGTAGACGATCGGCTATACCGAGAGTCACGTGGGGGCGAAAGGCGGCCCGAAAGAGGCTCTCCGAGACATGCATCTCGGCCAATTTCCGCCACAGGTCGGTGATGGTCTTCGAGGACTCCGGATCCAGAAAGATGCCTACGGAATACGCCATACGATACCCTTCACATCACGAAGTTCCGCCGCAAGCAATCGGCTGCACCGGCGGCAGTACATTCGGCTGCCGGCGGTCAGCCCGGAAATGGGTATGGGCATCGGCGAAAACAGCGACTTTCATAGCCGTACCTGCGTTACCGCTGGTCTGTGCCTGCATATTACCCTCAACACAGCCCGGGCGCAAGGGGTTCAAACCCTCAAAGCTGCTTGTCCTCGGCGCCGTCGGCCAATACATTGGGGCGGGGAGTCGAAACAAGGAGTCACTGTTGGAAGCATTCAAATATCATGTCTTTGCCTGCAACCAGGTCAAGGCCGAAGGTCTCCCCTGCTGCCACGCCCGCGGCGCCGAACAGGTGATCGACACCCTGCGCCGGGAAGTGGCCCGGCAGGGCTTGAACGGCGAGGTCCAGATCACCAGTTGCGGGTCGATCGGCCTGTGCGAACGGGGGCCGAACATGATCGTCTACCCCGAAGGGATCTGGTACTCGGGCGTTACCGTCGACGATATCCCGGAGATCGTGCGCGAGCACTTTGCGCACGGCCGGCCGGTACAACGCCTGACGCAGACCGATCAACCGGCGGTGCGCCGGGAAGTCGAAGCCAATATCGCCCGGTGGCAGATGTCGGTGAAAGCGAAAGACGCCGCCGGGGTCCTGCCCGACAAACTGCAGGAGGACAACCGCGGGTTCCAGACGAGCCGCCTCCTCCTGACTGCGGTCGAACTCGACATCTTCACCGCCCTCGGTGACGGCGACACCGCGGAAGGAGTTGCCGCGCGGATCGATACCGACCCACGGGCGACAGGCCTGCTGCTCGACGCGCTCACGGCCTACGGCCTGCTCGAAAAACGCGAGGGGCGGTACTCCAACGGAACCACCGCGCAGCGGTACCTCGCGGCGGGAGCACCCGATGACTCCCGCATGAGCCTGCTGCACCTCGTGGGGCTCTGGCGGCGGTGGCACACCCTCACCGAGTGCGTCCGCAAAGGGACATCGGTCACCTACACCGAAATGAAGGATCGGGATCCCAAGTGGACCGAGGCGTTCATCGCGGCCATGCACAAGAACGCGCAGTTCCGCGCGAGGCCAGTGGTGACGACGCTCGGAGCCGAGCGATTCCGCCGGGTCCTCGATGTCGGCGGCGGGTCGGGCGCCTACTCCATCGCGTTCGCGCAGGCCAATCAGGAACTCCACGCCACGGTGCTCGACCTCGAACCGGTGACACTCATCGCCCAGCGCCACATCGCCGAAGCAGGCCTGACCGACCGTGTGACAACCCGCATCGCGGATCTCAACCGGGACGCACTGGGCGAGGGATACGACCTGGTCTTCCTCTCCGCCATCTACCACATGAACAGCGATGACCAGAACCGGGATCTAACGCGCCGGGCAATGGCGGCACTGGCCCCGGGCGGAATGATCGCGGTGCAGGATTTCATTCTCAACCCCGACAAGTCCGGCCCCTTCACCGCCGCGCTGTTCTCCCTCAACATGCTCGTCGCGACGCCCGAAGGGGCATCGTACAGCATCACCGAATACACCGACTGGCTCAGGGCGGCGGGATTCGTCGACATCCGCCATATCCCTTTGGCCGGCCCGACCGGACTGATTGTGGGCAAACGCCCGGAGAGCAGGTAACTATGGACACATCGGAATTTCGCCGTCGCGCCCACCAACTGGCCGACTGGATGGCCGACTACCTCGAAGGAATCCGGGAGTACCCGGTGAAATCCCAGGTCGAACCGGGCGAAATCTTCGGCCAGCTTCCCCCCGCGCCGCCGATTGAGCCGGAGCCATTCGATCAGGTGTTCGCCGATTTCCAGAAAATCATTATGCCCGGGATCACCCACTGGCAGCATCCCCGCTTCATGGCCTACTTCCCCGCCAACAGCAGCCCCGCCTCGGTGCTCGGCGAAATGCTCACCGCAACCATCGGCGCGCAGGCCATGATCTGGCAAACCTCCCCCGCCGCTGCCGAACTCGAGGAACGGGTCATGCAGTGGTTGGGCGGGATGATCGGAATCCCGCAGGGGTGGGACGGCGTGATCCAGGATACCGCCTCGACCGCCACCCTGTGTTCGATCCTGACCGCACGGGAAAAGCTGTCCAACTACGGCGTCAACGCCTCCGGCCTCCAGGGGCATCCCGCCTACGCCGTGTACGGCTCCAGCGAAACCCACTCCTCCATTGAGAAAGGGGTCAAGATCGCCGGCCTGGGGCGGGAGTACCTGCACAAGGTGCCGGTCGATGCATCGTTCGCGATGCGCCCGGAAGCGCTGGAGGAAGCCATCATGCGCGATAGGGCCGAGGGAATCGTGCCGCTGTGCGTGGTGGCGACAATCGGAACCACCGGCTCGACAGCGATCGACCCCCTGCGCCGGATCGGCGAGGTGTGCGCCCGGCACAAAGTGTGGCTGCATGTCGACGCCGCCTATGCCGGCACCGCGCTCCTGCTGCCGGAAATGCGCTGGATGATCGACGGCATCGAGTACGCCGACACGTTCGTGTTCAACCCCCACAAGTGGATGTTCACCAATTTCGACTGCTCGGCCTACTTCGTGAAAGACAAGGGCGCGCTGATCCGGACCTTCGAGATCCTCCCGGAGTACCTCAAGACCAAAGAAACGGCCGTCGTGAACAACTACCGCGACTGGGGAATCCCGCTCGGCCGACGATTCCGCGCGCTGAAGTTGTGGTTCGTCATCCGCACCAACGGCGTCAAGGGGCTGCAGGCAAAGGTGCGGGAGCACCTCCGGCTGGCGCAGCGGGTGCATGACCGGATCGAGCGGTCGGAGCGATGGGAACTGCTGGCGCCGTCGCCGCTGGGCGTGGTCTGCTTCCGGTACCTCCCACCAGGAGCCACCGATCCGGGCGAGATCGACCGCTGCAACGAACGGCTGCTGGAGTTGATCAACAAAACAGGTAGGGTCTACCTCACCCACACGAAACTCAACGGTGTCTACACGCTGCGCATGGTGATCGGTCAGACAAACGTCACCGAGGCCGATGTCGACCTGGCGTGGGACGTGGTCACGCAGACGGCCGGTCGGCTTTGATGCCTTGGAAGCGTGTACCGGAACGTCAACGGGCAATACCAGTGGAAGCAACACAGGAGAGCGGCAAATGGCGGAGGAACACAGCAGGCAACAGGATGACGGACAAGCCGTGGTAGCAGTACCGATCGAGACAGCGGCACCGGTGGCCGAATCCGCGCGCTTGTCGTCCCTGGACATTCTGCGCGGAATCGCCATCCTGGGGATCCTGGCGATCAACATCCAGCAGATGGGCCTGCCGCAGGCAGCCTTCTCGAATCCGAAAATCATGGGCGAAATGGGGCCGATCGACACAATCGCCTGGGCCGGCGTGATCGAATTCTTCCTGCAAAAATTCATGTCGGTCTTCGCGATGCTGTTCGGCGCTGGGACGGTGCTCCTCCACGCGCGAATCGATAACTCGGGCCGGGAGTTCGCTCCCGTGTACTTTCGCCGGATGATGGTGCTGCTGGGAATCGGCATCGTGCACGCCTACTTCATCTGGTGGGGGGACATCCTCGTGGCGTATGCCATCTGCGGGATGATCATCTACCTCATGCGCAACTGGTCGCCGCGGCGGCTGTTCATCGTCGGCGCAATCATCTTCCTCCTCCCGACCCCGGCCGCCGGGGTACTGTCGGTGGCGCTGGACTACATACAGGGGCAGGCGGCTTCAGCGCAGGTGAAGATCGAGGCCGGCCAGACAATCACCGCGGATGAACAAGGCTGGATAGACACCTGGACGCAGATCTCCCCCAGCCTGCAACCCTCCCCGGAGCAGGTACAAAAGGAAATCGAGGCCAATGTCGGCGGTTTCGGCGGGCTGTTTGTCCACCGGGCGCAGCTGGCGGCAATGTATCAGACATTCATCTTCGCCTTCTTCTCGATGTGGCGAACCATCGGACTGATGCTGGCCGGAATGGCGCTGATGAAACTGGGCGTGTTGTCACTCGCCCGAACCAACGCCTTCTACGGACGCATGATCCTGTTCGGACTGGGGGTGGGGCTGCCGCTCGATGCGCTCGGCATCTCTCGCTTGCTTGAGACCGAATTCGCCCCCGGCACCCAGATGCTCTCCATGGGGCTCATCAACTACGTCGCGAGCGTGTTCACGGCCATGGGGTATGTGGGTGTGGTAATGCTCCTGTGCCGGGCGACCGTGGCTGCTAAGTTGAAAGGCCGTCTCGCGGCAGTCGGCCGAATGGCGCTGAGCAATTACCTGCTGCACTCGATCGTATTCACGACGGTATTCTACGGGTATGGCCTGGGGCTCTTCGGGGAGATTCCCCTGATCGGTCTGTTGGGACTGATGGCGCTGATGTGGACGGTGCAGCTGTGGACCAGCCCGATGTGGCTCGCGGCGTACCGGTTCGGCCCGGTCGAGTGGCTGTGGCGGTCGCTGACGTACGGGAAGAAGCAGCCGATGCGCCGCTGAGCCCGGGCGCTTGCCGAAGAACACGGGCAACGGTCCCTGCTACCCCGGCGAAAAACCGGCCCCGGACCCGGACCGCAAAAACACCAATCGCCAGAAGCCGTCGCCACGCCGATTCGGATCCGAAGCGTACCGATGCACCCCCAGCCTTCAAGGTTCCCAAACCCGCCAACGGCACTTTCCTACCCTCCGGCAAAGGCACTCTTCAGCCGCAAAAAAGTTAAGTCCTCACCACCCAGCGTCTTCCCCAATTTTCTCACTGCAAAACGCATGCGATTCTGGACGATTTCGCCGCAATTCTGATGGAGATTGCCCCGACGTCCCGGTAAGTGTAAGACAGAGTGGTTTCGACGGCCGTGTCGCTCAGCCGCAGAGGACAGCGCCGCCGTTGACATTGAGGATCTCACCCGTCACAAACGTCGAGAGATCCGAAGCCAGAAACAGCACCGGCCCGGCGCACTCCTCGGGCCGTCCGACCCGGCGCATGGGGATGGTGGCGTAGACCTTCTCGGCCTCCTCCCCGACCAGCGACGGCGCCGACATATCCGTGTCGAACCACCCGGGGGCGACACAGTTCACGCGGATGTTGTAGGCGACCAGTTCCGGGGCGAGGGACTTCGTCAGGCTGATTACCGCCCCCTTGGTGGCGGCATACGGCGAGTGAAACGCCTCCCCCCGCTGTCCGGCGGTCGAGGAGATGTTGATGATGTTGCCGGAACGCTGCCGCTTCATGTGGGGGACGACCGCCATGCAGACATAGAACGTCCCCAGGAGGTTGATGTCGACAGTATGGCGGAGACGTTCCTCCGACGTGTCGTCGATCGGGTTGTCGATCCAGACGCCGGCGTTGTTGACAGCGACATCGATACGCCCGAACTCGCGCATGGTCTCATCGACCATACGGTCGACAGCCGCTTTGTCGGCGACATCGGCCTTGATTGCGAGCGCCCGCACGCCGCAGCGTTCGCAGGCCGCTTTGACTTCAAGAGCGGCCCGTTCGTCGGACGCGTAGTTGATGACGACATGGCTGCCGGC
>JBGSIV010000251.1:0-5423 GCA_041742355.1 Candidatus Zixiibacteriota bacterium | reverse complement strand
GGAATTCAACGGCCTGTTCGGCTATTTCCCGGCTGGTTTGTTCCACGATAGCTCCGGCAGCGCGATCGTTTGTTCGTCATCGACCCGGAGCGCCAGGTGGCGCGGGGGGTGGGGCGATGACCATTCGAACAGCCCTTCGGCGCCTGCCAAAATCGTCTTCCTGTCGGCTATGATCGCTATCTCGGTCGGCGTCCCTTCGGGTGCGGTCACCTCGGCCGTGCAGTGGTACCGCCCGCCCTGTCGTTCGACCCGCAGGTCCAGGTGGTAGGAGGGGGCCTCGAAGCGGACGCGCCGTTCGTCGGCAGTTGCTGTGCCACGGACGCCGGTCGGGAGGGGCATCGCCCAGGAGTCAAAGATCAGCCTGGCCACCAGCGAGCGCAGGCGGCCCGGGGTGGTCGCTGCATCGAAAACCGCCTCTGCCTTGCGAATCACAGTCTCCGGAGCATCTACCAGATGGTCCGCTCCGGCGACCCGGAATTCCTGCAGCAGCTCGACAAATTGGCGGTCCTCCTCGGGGAGTTCGGCGATTTGCCCGGCGGTCAGCGTTCCATCGGCGACAGCCCGGATGAGGTCCTGGCGATTAACGACTTTGGTCATTCCTTGCTCCTTCGCGGTCCGTTCGTTCGTCGCCCGTACAGAGGTGGCTACACCGATTCTCGTACATCGGGATAACCCGCCTCCACGAGGATTTTCTTCAGCCGCCCGAGACAGCGTTGCCGGATGGGGCCGAGGCTGTTGAAAGAGATTTCGAGCTTCTCCGCAATCCGCTCGTACGACCAGTCTTCGGGTGAGAAGAAGAGCAGTTCGACCAGCCGGGCGCACCGCTCATCCAGTTGGGCCACGGCTGCTTCCAGGTGCGCCTGGCGTTCCAGTTGCACCAGCTGCTCGTCGGCCAGCGGCCCCGTGTCGGCCAGCTCTCCGGCGGCCTCAGCTTCCACATCCCGCTTCGATCGCCGTGACAGCCGGATGGCTTCTCGCCGGGCTGTGGTCACCAGCCAGGCGGAAATTCTCGAGGGGTCCTGGAGTTTTTGGCGGTGCTCGTACAGTGAGACCCATGTCTGCTGGAAACAGTCGGCCGCATCGGCCATCGAAAGTCCCGCCCGCAGGGCCACCGTGTTGACCAGCGCCTGGTACTTGCGCACGAGTTCGCGCCAGGCGGCGGCGTTGCCGGCCAGGACATCGGCCCATATGTTGCTGTCGCTGCGATGCATGCTGCCTTAAGATGCACTGAGGGGGTCGATTAGTCAATGGCGGCGGCAACGACGGCGCTCCGGTAGTGGCCCGGCCCGCAAAATAGATTGCTTAAATCCACGTACCGCTGTACGAATCGCCCTGCGACACCCTCTGTCCGTGCGGATCCTACTATCGAAAGAACTAATTCGCCATACGACTCTATCGGAAGGAGCGCACCATGCACCGTATATTCATGGTCGGGCTGTTTGTCCTGGCGGCCTTTGCCACGACGGCCCATGCAACAGTTCACGTCGTCCAGGTCAGCAACTTCGCATTCACTCCGCAGAAGACCACCGTCCAGCCGGGCGACACCGTTCGCTGGGTTCTCGTCTCCGGCTTCCACACCTCAACTTCGACGGCCGGCTCGGCCAAGGTCTGGAACTCCGGCACCCTGACCGGCACTCCCTTTGACCTCCAGTTCACGGCCGGCGATGGCCCGGGGCCGTTTCCGTACGTGTGCTCTTTTCACCCCTTCGACATGGTCGACACTATTTTCATGGCTGAGGCCGAACCGACGTACTTCCCGTTTCTCCTGAACGAGGCCGCGGCGAACAACTGTGCCGGCACGGGATCGAGCGCGCGCGGCTGGGGCTGGGCGGTGATGAGCGGGGATTCCTCCCAGTTGTCGGTCTACATCGAACACAACGTGGCCGGTGTGACTGACGCTCATATCCACCTCGGTGCGCCCTGCACCGGCGGATCGATCGTTTTCCCGTTTTCCAGCGCGACGAGCCCGATCAGCCAGACCTTTGCCCTCAATGCCACTAACCGGGCTCACCTGATGGCGGGTAATCTCTACGCCAACATTCACTCCGGTGCATTTCCCGCCGGCGAGATCCAGGGACAGGTGACCCAGGATCCCATCCGCTTCGTTTTCACCCTTGATGGGGCGCAGGCCAACGGGGGCGCGGGGACCGGGTCGAGCCACAGCGGGTTTGCCGTCTGCGAACTCAGCGGTGACGCGACCTCGCTTTCGATCGACATCACCCACGATATCCCGGCTGACAGCGCGGCGGCCGGCCACGTTCACCTCGGCGCGCCGGGTGTCAGCGGCTCGATTCAGTACGACTTCGGTGTCGCCACCAGCCCGATCAGCGAGGTGTGGGCTCTCGACACGGTCCGGGTGAAACACCTGCTCGCGGGGAATCTCTACGTGAATGTTCACTCCCTCGCTTTTCCGGCCGAGGAGATCCGCGGTCAGATTGCCCGCCAGGCAGTCCGCTGGGCGTTCCCGATGAGCGGCCCGGAGGCGGGTACGACCTCCGACGCTGTCGGCTTCGGCGTCGTGGAACTCGATGATCAGCTCTCGGAGCTGACTATTTACGCCGAGCATGATGTCGTGAGCGTCACCGACGGTCACGTCCACCTCGGAGGGATCGGGGTCAACGGTTCCATCCAGTTCGGCTTCAGCAGTTCGACCAGTCCGGTCGCCCAGGCGTGGGCGCTCGATGCGGCCGATATCGACAACCTCCTTGCCGGCAACCTCTACATCAATATCCACTCGACCGATTTTCCGGCCGGGGAGATCCGCGGGCAGATTGACCACGAGTCGGTGGGGCTCGCGATCGATCTCGATGAGGCCCAGGCGAACGGCTGTGCCGGAACGGGCAGTTCCGCGGTCGGCACCGCGTCGATTCTGCTCAAAGCGGGGGGGCGGCAGCTCAATATCGACGGCACGCACAACGTGGTCAATCCGGTCGCCGCTCATGTTCACTTCGCCCCGGTCTGCGCGGACGGCGGCATTATATTCCCCTTCTCCAGCGCGGCCAGCCCATTCCGTCAGATCTGGTATCTGTCGCGAGTGGACGTCATCAACCTGATGAAGCAGGAGCTCTACATGAACATTCACTCCGCTTCTTTCGGCGACGGTGAGATCCGCGGCCAGCTTGCCGATCTCGGCTGCTGCGTCAAGCGCGGCGACCTCAACGACGACGACAAGGTGATTGTCAGCGACCTCACCTTCATGGTCAACTTCCTGTTCAAGGGGGGCGCGGCCCCGAGCTGCGCCGACCATGGGGATGTCAATGCCGACGGCAAGACGATCGTATCGGATCTGACGTTCATGGTGAACTTCCTCTTCAAGGCAGGCTCCGCTCCGGCCGCCTGCTGACGCAGGAGAGGGCGACGAAAGAGCAGCCCCCCATCTCTTCTCTTGGCCCGCCCGCTCAAAGAGCGGGCGGGCTATTTTTGCGAAGAGAGATTGTCGGATCAGGCGCCGGTTGTCGTGAACCGGGCGACCATTGTCTGCAGTTCTTCGGCTAGACGGTTCAGCTCTTCGGCTGCCGCGGCCGATTGGGAAGCTCCCCGTGCCGTTTCGGCCGTGACGGTGGAAATCCGGTCGATGCTCCGGGCGACTCCCTCGATGGCGGCCGACTGGTTGTCCGCCGACCCTGCCACTTGCTGAATCATCCCCATCACCTGCTCTGAGAGGGTAACAATCTCCCGGAGCCGGTCGCCGGCCGAGTCGCTGAGTTTGCGGCCCGCTTCTGTCTGGGAGGTCACGGTTTCCATGGAGCTGACGGCCTGCTCTGATTCGGTCTGGATTGTCCGGATCGTCTGGGTGATTTCGGCCGTCGCTTTTCCGGTGCGGTCGGCGAGCTTGCGTACCTCGTCGGCCACCACGGCGAACCCGCGTCCCTGGTCGCCGGCCCGGGCGGCTTCGATGGCCGCGTTCAGCGCCAGCAGGTTGGTCTGGTCGGCCACGTTGTCGATGACCGTGATGATCTCGCTGATTTCCCGCACGGATCCGGCCAGCCGGGCCACCGATTGGGCCGATTCCCGCGCGACCTCGGCCGCCTTTTGGACTTCGGCTCCGGTGCTGGCCACCATGCGCCCTCCGTTGCCGGCTGTCTCCGATGCCGCTTTGGCCACATCGGCGGCCTGCCCGGTGAAGCGTGAGGATTCGCCGATTGAGCCGGCCATGTCCTGGATGGCTGTCGAAATCTGTGTCACTTCGCGGGTCTGATTGTCGGCGCCGCGCGCGAACTCTTCCGAGGCCGCGGCGATTTGGGCTGCCGCGCTGACCAACTGCTGTGCGTTGTCGCTGATGCTCCGAACCATGCCCGCGAGCCCGCTGGTCATGCTGTTGAACGACTGCGCCAGCTGGTCTTTCGGCCCCTGAGGTTCCACCCGCGCCCGAAGATCTCCGTCGGACACGCGGTGGAGAGCTTCCGCCAGCGTCCTGACGTAGGCAATCAACCGCTGGATCGAATTTAGCAGCCGGCCGATCTCGTCCTGCGATTTGATCCGCACAGTCTGGTTGATGTCGCCGGTGGCGGCCGCTCCCAGCTTCTTCTCGACATCGGACAGCGGCCCAAAGACGGTCCGCCCGAGGATGACGTAGATTGATCCGAGCATGACCAACCCGCCGGCCGATGCGAGCAGGATGAGGAGCCACGTACCCGAGGCCATTTTGGCGCGGACAGCTTCCTGCGACCGCACGAGTTTCATGCCGCCCAGCACGGTTGACTGATCCCCCTCGTGGCAGTCCTGGCAGCTCTTTTCGTTGTGAAAGAGGCGATACGCTGTGGAAACGCGTGCGCCGTCGGCCCCTTCTTCGAGGCTGGTGTCGATACCGGCCGCGAACAGCATTGTCCAGCGCGGATCGCCTGATTCAAGGCCGATTTCGGCCGGATCCGATGACCTGGCCACCTTGCGTTCGGCGTCGACGACCGAGGCCGCCATGACGATCTGCTCCTTTTGCAGTTCTTCGAAAAGCGGCTGAATCTGATCGTTGGCGGCATTTTGCATGAGGAATTCGACATTCTTGCCAAGGGCCCATTCGAGTTCCATCCCCGATTGAGCATAGAGATCGGCGATTATTGCCGTTTGCTGTCTGGAGGCAAGAAGTATGAATAGCCCGACCACTGCGGCCAGCCCAATTCCGAGGAAGGCCGTTACCCGGATCCGTAGCGAGAGTCTCTTCATTCCGACAACCCTGATGTTTGCAATTCCAAACTTAAATGGTTCCCTTTGGGAGTATCGTCAACTCCTCGGAAGCCCTTATGGTTGTTAGGGAACGGGTATGAAATAGTCCTTGCCCGTTCGCCGCGCCGTGCTAACTTGTTCAACAAAAAAACAGGACAATCGGAGTCACGCAAAGGGAGAGCTGCCAATGATCTCACTCAAAGATCGCGTCACCCTCATCACCGGCGCCTCGCGGGGCCTCGGCCGCGCTATGGCCGAGATGT
>JBGSIV010000250.1:0-9565 GCA_041742355.1 Candidatus Zixiibacteriota bacterium | reverse complement strand
CATGTCTGGCTGCCGGACGCCATGGAGGGCCCGACCCCGGTGTCGGCGCTGATCCACGCCGCGACGATGGTCGCGGCCGGCGTGTACCTCGTGGCGCGGTCGATGGCGCTGTTTGTCGGCTCGCCCGATGCCTCGATGGTTGTCGCGGTAATCGGCTTGATCACCTCGTTCATCGCCGCGACCATTGCCCTGACCCAGTTTGATATCAAGCGGATTCTCGCCTACTCGACCGTCAGCCAGCTCGGCTACATGATCATGGCGCTCGGGCTGTACGGGGTCGACACGGCTCACGGCCACCACTCGGTCGGCTTCTACGCCGGGACGTTCCACCTGATGACCCACGCGTTCTTCAAGGGCCTGCTCTTCCTCGGGGCCGGGTCGGTTATCCACGCGGTGCACACCAACGATATCCGGGACATGGGCGGCCTGGTCAAAAAGATGCCGCACACGTCCTGGACCTTCATGATCGCTTCGGCGTCGATCGCCGGGATCTTCCCGCTGGCCGGGTTCTGGTCCAAGGATGAGATTGTCGCGGCGACGCTGCACCACCCGATATTTTTCGTGCTGACGCTCTCGATCGCGTTCATGACAGCTTTCTACATGTGGCGGCTGTGCTTCATGACGTTCTGGGGCGAGCCGCGCGATCACCATCGATATGATCACGCCCACGAGTCGCCGAAGGTTATGACCTGGCCGCTCCTGCTCCTTGCCTTTCTCGCGGTGACGGCCGGCTGGGTCGGGCTGCCCATGGAGTGGATCACCGGGCACGGCATTTCGTCGTTCCTGTTCTTCGGCGAGCACGCCCCCGAGCACCACACCCCGGCGTATTGGCTCATGGGCGTGTCGCTGCTGGTCGGGCTGTCGGGTATCGGCCTCGCCTGGCTCATGTACCACCGAAAAGCAATCTCGCCCGATGCGATCGTGGCCAAGGTCAAGCCGATCCACACATTTTTCTATAACAAGTGGTATTTCGACGAGCTGTATTACGGCGCGATCATCAACCCGATCACACGGTTTGCCACGTTTCTCTGGAAGTTCGACGCCGGTGTTATCGACGGCGCGGTCAACGGCACCGCCTGGCTGACGATCCTCTGGGCCGACGTCAAGACATGGTTCGACGTGTGGATTATCGATGGTGCGGTCAACGGCGCCGGCTGGGTGGTGCGGCAGGCCGGTAATGGTCTGCGGTACCTGCAGAATGGCAAGGCGCAGTTCTACGCGCTGACAATCGCGGCCGTCGTCGTTCTCATCGCCCTGCTCAAGCTGGAGATGAATATAGTAGGCGGGCGCTTCCCCTACCTGACGATCGTGTTTGCAATCGGGGTGGTGGTGCTCGCGGTGTTTGCCCGGTTTTCCGGTTCGAGCAACGAGCCGCCGGACGAGCCGTCCAAATTGGAAGATTTTCGTGTGACAGTGGAGGATAAAGGTTAGCATGCTGAGTTCACTCGTATTCATCCCGCTGGCGGGGATGCTCCTGGTGATGCTGCTGCCGAAGGACAACAAGCAGCTCATCCGCTGGACATCCCTCATCGTCAGCATCTTCCCCATGCTGCTGTCGTTCTGGTTGACGTGGGACTACTTCGTCAACAACGCGGCCTCCAGCGCCATGGCGTATGTCGAGGGGCCATACAGCTGGATCCCGACTCTGAACATCCAGTACTACGTGGGAGTCGACGGCATCTCGGTCCCGATGCTGTTTCTGACCGGACTGCTCTCGACCATCTCCCTGCTCGCGTCGTTCAACATCGAGAAGCGCGTGAAGGAGTACTTCGCGTTCTTCCTGCTGCTTGAAGCGGGCATGATGGGCGTATTCGTGTCGCTGGACTTCTTCCTGTTCTATGTGTTCTGGGAGATCATGCTGGTGCCGATGTACTTCCTGATCGGTATCTGGGGCGGCCCGCGCAAGGAGTACGCCGCGATCAAGTTCTTCCTCTACACCCTGTTCGGCTCGATTTTCATGCTGGTGTCGATCCTGATCCTTTACTTCACTTCGGATCCGCACACCCTGAACATCATGACGCTCCAGCAAACCTCTCCGATGCTCACGCATGGTTTGCAGATGCTCTGCTTCATCTTCTTCTTTATCGCGTTCGCAATCAAAGTCCCGGTCTGGCCGTTCCACACGTGGTTGCCCGACGCCCACGTTGAAGCTCCCACGGCGGTGTCGGTCATCCTGGCCGGCGTGCTGCTGAAGATGGGGACGTACGCGATGCTGCGGATTTCCTGGCCGATGTTCCCATCTGCCCTCAAGGAACTGGGGATCTGGGTGGCGGTGCTCGGGGCGATCGGCATCATCTACGGTGCGCTGGTTTCCATGGCTCAGAAAGACCTGAAGAAACTGGTCGCGTACTCATCGGTGTCGCACATGGGCTACTGCATGCTCGCGCTGGGGGCGTTTTCCTCGGCGACGGCGCTGGCCGGGTGCATGTTCCAGATGATTTCGCACGGCCTGATCACGGGGGCGCTGTTCCTTCTGGTCGGCGTGCTCTATGACCGCGCCCACACCCGCGAGATCGCCGCGTTCGGCGGCCTCGGGGTGAAGCTGCCGGTCTATACCGGATTGATGGTCATGTTCGGCATGGCTTCGCTCGGACTGCCGGGCATGTCCGGCTTTGTCAGCGAGTTCATGGTCTTTGTCGGGGCGTTCATGGGCACGAACAAGGTGCTCGTGGGCATCTCGGTGCTGGGCGTGGTGCTCGGCGCGACCTACATCCTGCGGATGGTGCAGCGGGTGTTCCTCGGCGAGTTCGACCTCGCCAAGTGGGGCGGCCTGACCGATATTAACGCCCGCGAGCTGGTCTGCGTCGTGCCGCTCGCCGTGCTCACGATCGCCATCGGCGTCTACCCCAAGCCGGTGGAAATGCTCATGTCGGCGACCCTGCAGAATCTCATTACCCTGATGGCGCGGTAGGCTATGGATATACAGCTTCCTGAAATCAACCTGCGGTACATGCTCCCGGAGATCTTCCTGTTCTGCTGGGCGCTGATTGTCCTCACGTACGATGTCGCAGCGAAGCGGCGCAGCGAGACGGCCGCGGGCTACCTGTCGATGCTGGGGCTGGTGATCACCGGCGTGCTGCTCGCATTCACCGGCGAAGGCGCGGGATTCGGCACCATGTTCTACCAGGACACGGCCGCCCGTTTCTTCAAAATGGTCTTCCTCGGCGCCGCGTTCATGGCGATCGGCAGCTCTTTCGGGATCATGAAGCAGCGGATCACCCACCACCGCGGTGAATTCTTCGGGATGATCCTCCTGTCGACGATCGGAATGATGTTCCTCGCGTCATCCAACGAGCTGATCACCCTCTACGTCGGGCTGGAACTGACGACGATCCCGCTCTTCGTGCTGGCCGCGTTCTACAAGGACAACAAGCTCTCGGTGGAAGCCGGGATTAAGTACTTCATTATCGGCGCGCTTTCCTCGGCGATCCTTTTGTACGGGATCTCCTTCCTGTACGGTCTCGCCGGGACAACCGACCTGATGCTGATCAAAATCAGCCTGTCGACCACCCACCAGGCCAACGGCACGCTCGGTTTCATCCTTGCGATGTCGGTGATCCTGATGATGGCCGGGATCGGCTTCAAGCTGGCGCTACCGCCGTTCCACCAGTGGGCGCCGGATGTGTATGAAGGGGCGCCGACGCCGGTCGCGGCGTTTCTCTCGGTCGGATCGAAAGGGGCCGGGCTGGTGGCGTTCGCCAAAGTGTTCGGCAAGGGGCTCGAGGCTTTCCAGCCGGCCTACATGACCCCCAACGACTGGGGCATTCTCGCCGCCATTGTCGCCGCGGCGGCCATGATTATCGGCAATACGGTCGCAATCCGGCAGACCAACATTAAGCGGATGCTCGCCTATTCGTCGATCGCCCAGGCCGGGTACGTGATGATCGGTGTGATCGCCATGAATCAGCTCGGCATGGGTTCGATGGCGTTCTACATCTTTGCGTACCTCTTCGCCAACATGGGTGCGTTCGCCTGCGTGACGATATTTGAGGACAAAACCGGGTCGGTGCAGATCGACAGCTATGCCGGGTTGGCCCGGACGTCACCGATGCTGGCCGGGACATTCTCGGTGTTTCTGCTCTCCCTGGCGGGGATTCCGCCGCTGGCAGGGTTCTTCGCCAAGTACTACGTGTTCGCGGCGGCCATTCAGGCGGCACAGAGTGATTCCAGCGCCACCTGGCTGTACTGGCTGGTCGGAGTCGGGCTTCTGACTTCGGTGTTCTCCCTGTACTACTATGCCGGCGTGATCAAGGCGATGTTTTTCGCCAAGGATCCCTCGCCATACACGATGGAGTACTCGATTCCGGCGATGTCGATTCTGGTGATCGGGCTGGCCGGCGTGATCTTTTTCGGGCTGTACCCGGAGCCGGTGCTTCAACTCGGCGCGGATATCACGCACTCGTTCCTCGTGATACCGTAGTCGGGCCGCCACAATCAGGTGTTTAGAGGCGTCTTCCTGAGACGGAAGGCGCCTCTTCCTTTTGGGGAGTGCGATTGTCCGCCCGGGCCAGGCATGGCGCATGGCCGGGGCATTTATCTTCCCAAATCCGGCCGGGAGCGGCAACCGGACGGGCGGGAACGTGGTTCTGCTTGACAGAGCCTGTGACAACTAATAAAATCAGAAGAGATTACGGCAATTCGCCCGAGGGGCAGACAGCAGATATGACAGGAATTCCAGCGGCCATCAAGCGGTACTTCATTTCAGGAGTCCTGGTCGTCGTACCGGGCATCCTGACTTTCATGGTGCTGCGGTTCCTGTTCGAGACGCTGGACGGGATTCTTCGCCCCGCCCTGTTCAAATTGACCGGGCGAGACCTGCCGGTGATCGGTTTTGCGGCCCTGATCCTGGTCATATTCGCCGCCGGGATCATAGCTCGCAGCTATATCGGGAATTGGGCGGTGGGCCTCTTTGAGGGCTGGCTCGTCAGGCTGCCACTCATACGCCCGGTCTACGGCGCGGCCAAGCAGCTGCTCGAGGCACTGGCCGGACCGAAAATGAACGCATTCAAAGAAGTGGCGATGGTGGAGTATCCGCGGCTGGGAATGTGGACGGTCGTGTTTATCACGACCCGCACGCGGGTTTTGGTCCACGGGATCGAGTGCCCCGCCGTGGTGGCGTTCATTCCATCGACGCCGACGCCTATAACGGGTATGGTCATTATCGTGCCGGAGAACCAGGTGGTGCCTCTGGATATGACGATAGAGGAAGCTGTGAAGTTTATCGTGTCCGGCGGGGTGGTTACTCCGGAGCTGATGAAGGAACGGGCCAGGCCGGTAACGGACGCAAGCGATACGAGGTAACCGGTGAAACTTGCTAATCTTCTGATGGATCGCCGCATCAAGGTCGACCTGCGATCGCGCACGAAGGCGGATGCGGTCAATGAACTGCTCGATTTGCTGCGTACCGAACGGGTGGCGATCGACTATGATGACATCCTCACCGCGGTGCGTGACCGGGAGGAGATCGAAGACACATCGTACGGCCGGGGCTTTGCGTTTCCCCATGCCCGGACCAACGCGGTCAGGGAGCTGTACATCCTGGTCGGGGTATCACGACATGGGCTGGACGAGAAGGGGCCGGACGGTGTGCCGGTGTACGTGGTCTGCCTGCTCCTGACGCCGTCGACAATCGCCAAGCTCTACCTCCAGACACTCTCGGGGCTGGCGGCGCTCGCCCGCCGGGCCGGCGTACTCGACCAGGTCCGTTCGATCAGCAACCCGCGCGACCTGGTCAAGCTGGTCGCCGATACGGGCGTGACGGTCGACAAGGAGCTGATGGTCAAGGACATCATGCGGCACAACGTCGTCCGCGTACGCCCGGAGGACACCCTCAAGGATGTCGCCAACGAAATGTTCCGGCACCGGCTGTCGGCGCTGGCGGTGGTCGATGACAACAACAAGCTCCTCGGGGTGATCAGCGACCGCGACCTGATCAAGGCGGCCCTGCCGGACTACAAGACGCTCATATCGAACCTGAACTACTCGCTCGATGTGGAGCCGTTTGAGGAATTGCTCAAGCGGGAAGATAAAATCAAAGTATCCCAGCTGTACCGCGAAGATTACGAAACGACCACGCCCGACACCCGGATTGTCGAGGTGGCGGCGATGATGATTTTCAAGGACTTTTCCCGCGTTTTCGTTACGGAGAACGACAATCTCGTTGGGATTCTCCTGCGCAAGGACATTGTCAACATGATCATCCGGGGCTAGACCCGCCGGAAACGACCAAAGGAGAACGGATCCCAGATGGCCCATCACCGCGAGAAATACGACATCGATCCCTACCTCTGGCTGATCCTGATCGCCACCTTTCTCGCCTGCATGCCGGGCGTGGTGCTTTCCATGTCCGGCAAGCACATCTATGCACCGGTGGCGGCGCTCATCTTCGGCATCTCCATTTTCGGGGCCGCGTTCATCCTGTCGTGGGCGGCCGAACTGGCCCAGATCGACATCTCGCAATCCCTCGCAGTGGCGATTCTGGCGCTCGTGGCGGTCCTGCCGGAGTACGCCGTGGACTTCGTTTTCACCTGGAAAGCGGCGCATGACCCCACCCAGGCGCACTACGCGCTGGCCAACATGACCGGCGCCAACCGACTCCTGGTCGGGCTGGGGTGGCCGGCGGTACTCCTGATATACATATTGGCCAAGAAGAAAAGAGCGGTCGTTCTCGATGAATCCCAGCGGGTTGAGATCTTCTACCTCGCCATGGCCACGCTCTACTCCTTCACCATCCCGATCAAGGGCAGCCTCAACCTGATCGACACGGCGATCCTGGTGACGCTGTTTGCCCTCTATACCCGCCGCGTATCGAAAATGGAGACCGAGGAACCGGAACTGGTCGGACCGGTGAAGATTGTTGCCAACTTGAGTAAGGCGCCGAGGCGACTGTGGACCGGCCTGTTCTTCGCCTTCTCCGGCTTCGTGATCTTCTTCGTGGCCGAACCCTTCGCCCATTCACTGGTGGAGAGCGGAAGCCACCTCGGAATCGACGAGTTCTTCCTCGTCCAGTGGCTGGCGCCGATCGCATCGGAATCTCCGGAGTTCATTGTGGCCGCGACCTGGACCCTGCGCGGGCAGGCCGGGGCGGCGCTCAAGGCGTTGATTTCCTCAAAGGTCAACCAGTGGACGCTCCTCGTGGGCACGATCCCGCTGGTGTACGCCATATCGGCCGGCGAGATTCGGCCGTTCGTGTTGGATCTGCCGACTGTCGGCGTGGCCGAAGACGTCCAGACGCACGAATTGATCCTCACTGCCGCCCAGTCGCTCTTTGCCGTGGCGGTCCTCGTAAACCTCGTGTTGAGCCGGCTCGACGGTCTGCTGCTGTTCGGCTTATTCGCCCTGCAATTGGTGTGGCAGGATGTCCGGATGGAGGTGGCGGGGGCGTACATCGTGCTGGCGGTCATCTTCCACATTGCGAACCGCAAGTATCTGATTCCAGCCGCCAAAATGGGACTCGGGATCGGGCTGAAGGGAAAGACCTGAGATCCCGGAGCTACTTCTTCGCGGGTTTGGGGCGGAAACCGAGGCGTGGGAAGGGATTCCCTATCGCGCTCGCGATGTTGGTCAGGTGGGCGTTGATCCGCTTGAGGTGACGGACATAGAGCGCCAGGCACACCGCATCTTCCACCGGCACCCCCTTGGCCCGATCGAGCACCAGTGATTGAACGATCCACTCCGCCTTCTTTCCCGTACGATCTTCGGCCGACATGATCTTCCCGGCCAGATCAGTGTCCTGATTGCGCAGGACGCGGATCACCTGCGGGAAAATGGTCGCTACCTGCTTCTCAATCTCAACCAGTTTGTTCTCGTACGGTCCTCCCTCAAGGCGCGCCGGATGCATGAGAGCCAGTTCGGAGATGTTCTTGGTGTAATCGCCGATCCGCTCCACATCGATGACGATGGAGACCAGCACGAGTCCCGGCACTACGCTTTGGGTGCCTACGACCGAGAGGTGGGTCAGGACATTGCGGCGGACCTGGCGTTCAAGCTTGTTGATGCGCCGGTCCTCTCTCTTTACGTCGAAAGGCAGGTCGCCGGAGTCCTGACGCCGGAGCGAAGCGCTCGAAGCGTTGAACATCTTCAGATCGGTCTCGAGCATTTCGAGCGTAGTCGTCAGGGCCTGATGGAGCAGATTCTCGGAACTGAACAGCTCTTTGAGCAGTCGAAACATCGGCATCTCCGGTACTAAAAGACCATGGGCGTTGAATCGGAACTGGCTCCGGCACAGGGGCAGGAAGCCGGCAGAACCGCAGAGGACTACTGCCCCTGCGTCGCTTCAGCCTCCTCCGGCGGAATCCGCCCGGCGGTCGCCAGCACAAAGGCATTGGTCCTGAAGTATTGGGCAGCCACGCGGCGGACCGATTCCTGGTTGATACCCGCCAACGTCCCGAGGAGCTGCTGGTCGTAGGGTAGCGGGCGCCCGAGGAATTCATCGACGGCAAGGTAGAACCCCTGGTTGATCGCCGAGAGCTTGGCGCTCATCAGCCGCCCCCAGACCTCGTTGCGGGCGCGGTTAACTTCAGCCGCAGTCGGGCCATCGAGCGACAGCTTCTCCAACTCCAGCAGGATGCAGCTCACCCCTTTGCGGTAGTTCTCCGCGCCGGTGCCCATTGAGGCGGCGAACCAGCCGAATGTCCGGTCGACATCGGTGCCGGCCCCGACAGAGTAGGCCAGCCCCTGTTTCTCGCGCAGGTTCAGGTACAGCCGGTTGGAGAGAATACCCGCTGCGATATCGAGCGGGATTGCATCGGCATGCCCGGCGCCGGGAGTCGGGGCGCCAAGATACAGGGCGACCTGCTCCTTCTCCAACGGCACCTGAACAATGCGGATTTGCTGGGGTGGGGCGGGAACCGCCGGAGATTGACTCACGAAGCCGGTGTTAGCCAGGCGGCCGGGGCCCGAGGCTATCCAGGACATGATTTCATCGGCCGGACGACTGGTGACTATGGCGAGGATCGTGTTCTCGGGGGAGTAGAACCGGGCATGGTGGGCGCGCAAATCAGCCACCGTAATTCCGGCGAGCGTGGCGGGCGTCCCCATGATCGGCTGACTGTAGGGAGTCCCCCCGAACAATTCGCCGAAGAACAGGTCACGGGCGACCTCGCGGGGGGATGATCCCTGACGGCGCAACACGCCGATCATCGACTGACGAACATTCTCAACTTCGGCCGAGTCGAACGCCGGAGAAAAAGCCACTTCCGAAAAGAGGGCCAGTCCTCTGGGCGCATAGTCCTCGATCGTCTCAAACTTCATGAACGAGAATGCCCGGCTGGTGTAACGGTCGTCGTAGGGTATGTACGGGTTGTCGTAGAGCGTGACCTGGGCGCCGATCGCGGCGAGGTCGTCGGCCAGTTCGGCGGATGTGCGGGTGGCGGTCCCTCTCTCGAGGCAGCGGTTGACGAAATCGGTAATACCGGCCTTTCCCTCAGGCTCGTTGGCACTGCGGTTTTTGCCGAGGACCATGAGGGCAAAGACCTCGTTGTCAGGAATGGTCTTCACGATAACCGTCAGGCCATTAGTCAGCTCTTCTCGGTGGTAGGAGGCACGGTCAACCAACGCGAAGGAG
>JBGSIV010000249.1:0-7083 GCA_041742355.1 Candidatus Zixiibacteriota bacterium | reverse complement strand
AACCGTCGGGCGGCCAAAGCCGCCGAACAGGGCATGACCCACATGCAGGCCGCTACCGACAACGAACTGACCCTGCAGGTCACCCGATCCTACCTGTCCGTCCTGACCGCGCTCGAATTCGTCCGGGCGGCCGAGGCCGCCGTGGCCGATTTCGAAGCCAGCGAACGGGTCATGAACAGCCGGGTCGAGGCCGGGACCGCCCTCCGGACCGGCCTTCTGGAGATCCAGGTTCAGCTTGCCCAGGCGCAGGAACGCCTGCTGCAGGCCCGCAACGGGCTGTCGCTGGCGAAAGAATCCCTGCGCCTCGTGCTCGGGCTGGAGGAACTCGCGATCAATGAATTCGGCCAACTGGACGATGTCAATCTTCCCGAACCGGGGTCCGAGACCGGCGGCGATCGCCCCGAGATTCTGGCGCGGGATGCCTTCGCCGATGCCGCCAGAGCGGAACTGCGGGGCGCCAAAGGTGGCTACCTCCCGGCGATAAACGCCTTCGGCAGCCTTGACCGCTACCAGGGCTGGGAGTTCGACGGCACCAACGAAACCTGGACCGCCGGGCTTTCACTCGAGTGGTCGATCTTCGACGGCTTCCTCACCCGCTCACAGGTTCGCGAGAAACGCGCACAGGTGACTCTTGCCGAACAGGAGATGCGTCAGGCCCGTCTGCAGACCTCGGTCGAGAAGACAACCGCCTCCTTGAGCCTCAAAGACGCCACCGAGCGCGTCGCGGTCATGCAGCGCGCGGCGGAACTTGCCCGCGAGCATGTGACCCTGACACAGCAGCGGTTCGAACAGGGCCTCATGCTGCCGTCGGAAGTGATCGATGCGGAGAATGCGCTGGTCCAGGCCGAGGTGGGTTTGGCCCGCGCGAAAGCGGATCGTCAGTACGCCATCGCCGCGCTGCGGCGGGCGCTTGGTCTTTCGATAACAGGAGATACCTCACGATGAACAGGATACTACTTCTTCTGCCGGCGGCCGTGGTGTCGCTCGGCGTGATCGGCTGCGGCGGCGATTCGCATGACACGGCGGCACAGGAACAGAAAGCGCCCGTGCCGGTGACCGTTGCCGTCGCCGAGCGCGTCTCGGAATCGGCCAACGAGGAATTCATGGGGACAGTCACCGCCCGCAACCAGGCGACAATCGAAGCCAAGGTGCAGGCGCGGGTCGAGCGCATCCCCGTGGCGCTGGGAACGCGCGTCAACAAAGGGGATCTCCTGGCCGAGCTGGATACGCGCGAGTTCGAAGCACGCGTCGCACAGGCGCGGGCGGTGTTCGAGCAGGCCGATCAGGACCTCAAGCGGTTCGAAACGCTCCTGCAACAACAGGCCGCTACCCAGCAGGAGTTCGACGGCGTCAAGGCCCGCCACGCTGTGGCCAAAGCCACCCTGACCGAAGCCGAAACCTACCTGAGCTACACCCGCGTGCTCGCCCCCTTCGCCGGAACCGTCACGCAGAAGACCGTCGATGTCGGCGACCAGACCTCGCCGGGCCGTCCGATGTTTACGATCGAAGGACAGGGCGTCTCGCAGTTCGTCGTGACTCTCCCCGAATCGAAACTGGGCCAGCTCACTGTAGGCGATTCGCTGCGCGTGTCGTTGTCTACCATCGACACCATCGTCAAAGGCCGGGTCGAAGAAGTCTCACCGAGCGCCGACCCGGTCAGCCGCACCTTCATGGTGAAGATGGCGCTGCCCAACGCGCCGGGCATCCGCCCGGGCCAGTTCGGGCGGCTGCTGATTCCGGCGGGCGGCGACGAGACGATCTTTATCCCGCGCAACGCGCTCGTGAAACGCGGCCAGCTCGACCTGGTCTACGTCGTCAACGCGGAGCACAAGGCGATGCTCCGGCTGGTGCGAATCGGCCGGCAGTACCCTGACCGCCTCGAGGTCCTCTCCGGCCTGCGTGAAAACGAGCGGGTTGTCGTGACCGGGCAGCGCGACCTGTCCGACGGCGACCCCGTCACGGAGCAGTCATGATGAAGCACGAGCATGATCCGCATGCGGGTTCGGAGGGCCTGGCCGGGCTGCTCGCCCGGGCATTCGTCGATGCCAAGCTGACGCCGCTGCTCATTATCGCCTCGGTGCTGCTCGGAATCGGAGCGGTGGCCCTGCTGCCGCGCGAAGAAGAGCCGCAGATCAAAGTGCCGATGGTCGACGTCATGGTGTCGGTGCCGGGATTCAGCGCCGAAGAGGTCGAGAAGCGCGTCACCGCCCCGATGGAAAAACTCATCTGGGAAATCCCCGGCGTCGAATACGTCTACTCGATCTCGCGCCCGGAAGAGGCGCTCGTCATCGTCCGCTACCTCGTCGGCGAGGATGTCGAGAAGAGCCTCGTCAAACTGAACCAGAAGCTCCAGTCGAATTTTGACAAGATCCCGCCGGGCGTCTCATTCCCGCTCTTGAAGCCGCGCTCGATCGACGATGTGCCGATCCTCGCGCTCACCTTCCACAGCCCGACCGAGGATCACTACTTCCTGCGCCGGGTGGTGGCGGAAATCGAGGAACAGGTCAAGCAGGTGAAGGACGTCTCCGAGACGCACATGATCGGCGGCCTCCGGCGGCAGTACCGGATCCAGCTCGATCCCGAGGCGCTGGCCGCGCGGCACCTCGACCCGGTGAGCATTATCCCCGTCCTGCAGGCGGCGAATCGCCAGTCGCGATCGGGTGGATTGATCCGCGACAACCAGGAAATCATTATCGAAACCGGCGGCTTCCTGCGCGATGTCGAGGATGTCAAACGCGTCGTGCTCGGCGTGTACAACAACGCGCCGATCTACCTGCGCGATGTCGCGCAGGTCGTCGATGGCCCCGAGGAACTCAAGCAGGTCGTGGTCTTTGGCCCCGGCGCCGCCTCGGGCAAGGCCCACGAAGACGAGGCTGCTGTCACGCTGTCGATCGCGAAACGCCCCGGAACCAACGCCATCGAAGTGGCCGAACACGTCCTGGAAAAAGTGGAGAAGCTGCGGCCGAAACTGGTGCCGGCCGATGTCGAAATGACCATCACCCGGCACTACGGCGAAACCGCCTCGGAAAAATCCAACGAACTGCTCTTCCACATGCTGATCGCCGTCCTGAGCGTGTCCGTGTTGATCCTCATCAGCCTCGGCTGGCGCGAATCGATCATCGTCGCCCTGGCGATTCCGTCGACCCTCGCGCTGACCCTCCTCGTATTCTACCTCGCCGGGTTCACTCTCAACCGGATCACCCTCTTCGCCCTCATCTTCTCAATCGGTATCCTCGTCGATGACGCTATCGTCGTCGTCGAGAACATCACCCGCCACCTGCACCTGCCGAAGAACAAGCGCCGTCCGTGGAAGACGGTCGCAATCGAGTCCGTGTCCGAGGTCGGCAACCCGACCATCCTCGCCACCTGGGCCGTGATCGCGGCAGTCTTCCCCATGGCCTTCGTCGGCGGCCTCATGGGACCGTACATGCGGCCGATCCCGATCGGGGCGACCGCGGCAATGCTGTTCTCGCTCATCGTGGCGTTCATCGTGACCCCCTGGGCGGCCGTCCGCGTGCTCAAATGGGGCGGCAAGGAAGGAATGATCGCGGGGCACAGTGCCGACGCGAAAGAAGACCGCAGCACCCAGTTCTACCGCAAGTGGATGGGCGGGCTGATCAACGTCCCGAAGCGCCGCCGCATCTTCCTCGTCACGGTTGTCGCGGCGCTCGTTGTGGCCATGGGCCTGGTCGGAATCGGCTGGGTCCAGGTGAAGATGCTCCCGTTCGACAACAAGAACGAGTTCCAGGTCATTATCAACATGCCCGAGGGATCCTCCCTCGAGCAGACCGTTGAAGCCGCGCGCGAAATCGCCGGGGCGATCAGCCTGGAGCCGGAGGTCACCGACTACCAGATCTACGCCGGAACCTCGGCGCCGTTCAATTTCAACGGCCTCGTACGGCACTACTTCCTCCGCAGCGGCGAGCACGTCGCCGACATCCAGGTGAACCTGCTTCCCAAACACGAACGGTCGGCGCAGAGCCACGACATCGCCAAACGCGTGCGCCCGCGAGTGCAGGAAGTGGCCAAGCGCTTCAATGCGAGCGTCGCGGTCGCGGAAGTTCCCCCCGGCCCGCCGGTCCTCCAGACACTGGTGGCGGAGGTGTACGGCCCCACTGACTCGATGCGCAACGCGCTCGCGGGCAAGGTCGAGGAGATCTTCAAATCGACCCCGGGCGTGGTTGATGTCGACACCTACCAGGAAGACGATCAGCGCAAACTCACGTTTGTGATCGACCACGAAAAAGCCGCGCTCCACGGCATCAGCGCCGAAACGATCGCGCAGACGTTGCGGATGGCCGTGCAGGGGATCCAGATCGACATCGCCCACCGGCAGCAGGAGCGCGAGGACATCGCGCTGGTACTCGAACTGCCTCGCGCACAGAAGACGAGCGCGGCCGACCTCCTCGGCCTGCACATCCGCATGGCGCACTCGCGCCGGGCCGGTGAAGAGTACACACCCCCGTTGGTCCCGCTTTCGGAACTGGTGCGGGTCGAAGAACGCGTCGCCGACAAGACGATCTACCGCAAGAACCTGATGCCGGTGACCTACGTGATCGGCGATGTCGCGGGCGAAATCGAAAGCCCGGTCTACGCCATCATGGAAATGAACAAGAAGCTCGAAGCGCTCGATATGCGCCAGATGGGCAGCGCCGACGCGAAACTCGACATCCGCAACGCAACCATGCCGTTTACCGACCTCGAACCGGCAATGAAATGGGACGGCGAGTGGCACATCACCATCGAGGTCTTCCGCGACCTGGGCATTGCCTTCGCGGCGGTGCTGGTGCTCATCTACATTCTGATGGTCGGCTGGTTCAAATCGCTGATGACCCCGATCGTCGTGATGGCGGCCATTCCGTTCTCTCTGATCGGAATCATGCCCGCCCACGGCGAGATGGGCGCATTTTTCACCGCGACCTCGATGATCGGCTTCATGGCCGGCGCGGGGATCGTGATCCGCAACTCGATCATCCTCGTCGACTTCATCGAACTGCGCCTGCGCGAGGGCATGCCCCTCGCCGAGGCGGTGATCGATGCCGGTGCGGTCCGATTCCGACCCATGCTCCTGACCGCGGGCGCCGTGATCGTCGGCGCCGGAATCATCCTGTTCGACCCGATCTTCCAGGGACTGGCCATCGCCCTCATGGCCGGCGAGGTCGCCTCGCTCCTGATCAGCCGTATCGCCGTGCCGGTACTGTACTACATGGCGAAACGGAAACAGTACGAGTCGCCATCGGTCCACGAAACACCCGTTGAGCCGGTGGAAGTGTCCTGAGGATCTGGTCGACCGTGACTGGTCTTACGAGCGGGTGGAGGCACTGCTTCCACCCGTTTCTCGTTGGCGCGAAAGCGACAGGCAGATTTGTTTACTGAGTACCCCACAGCTTGCTGTGGGATCCTCAAATGTCACACAGAGTACCCCACAGCTTGCTGTGGGATCCTCAGATTTCACGACTCGACTAAGCGAACCCAACCCCCTTCGTCATGCTTCGACTACGCTCAGCATGACAGTGCGAATTGTCACCCTGAGCGGGATTGTCACCCTGAGCGGAATCGTCTTCCTGAGCGGAATTGTCACCCTGAGCGGGGCGTCACCCTGAGCACATTGTCACCCTGAGCGGAGTCGAAGGGTGACTGAAGTATTGTGCTACCTTCAAGCTGAAACTAGTCATGCGAGCGCAGCGAAGCAATCTCTCCCGGTAGGTCAAACACGGCTATGCGTGTTTGACATATGTTTTGGCTCCGTCAAGCACCGAAACCGGTGCTTGACCTACCAGACAGCCCCACCAGAAATTCTTCGACACGTGCAGATGTCTCAAAGCCGGTGCAGCAGCTCTTCCCAGCCATCGCACTGGCGTTCGTGGGAGTAATTCTCGAGCGCGTCGCGCCGCGCCTCGGCCGCCATCCGTGCCGCGACATCGGGATGGTGCAAATACTCCAGCAGCGCGGCGGCAAGAGCGGCGTCGTTGCCCGGCGGAAAACGAAGGCCGTTCCGCTCGTGGTCGATCAGGTCGATCGTCCCGCCCGCATCCGTACCGATCACCGGCAGACCCGATGCCAGCGCCTCGATCGTGACCATGCCGTACGTCTCCGATTCCGATGCGAGCACGAAATTATCCATCGCGGCGAACGCAAGTTCGGGCTGCTCCTGGTGCGGGCGGAAGTGCACGAAATCGGAAAGGCCGGTGTCGGCGACAAGCTTGCGCAGGGTGGATTCGAAACCAGTGTCCTCATGCAGCGTCTGCGCACCGACTACGAGCAGATGCGGTTTGCAGTCGGCGTCGTGAACCCGGCGCAGCGCCCTGACCAGCACATCCTGCCCCTTCTTCGGATCAAGCCGACCGATAATGCCGATAATCGTCTCGTTCTGCGGCAACTCCAATCGGTACCGCGCCTCCTCGCGGGAGGGCTTGTTGACAAAACGGTCGACCTCGATACCACGCGGTATAATCCGAATCGTATCCATCGTGAGCACCGTCCGCTCCATCACCCGCGCCGCCAGCCACGGCACCGGCGTGACGAACGCATCGAGGCGGCGGAACTGAAAAGCGTGGATGAAGTCCTTCTTGTCCCCTGCGATATGCATATGCTGGGAGTAAATGATCTTCAAACCCCGGCGGCGGAATTTCGTGAGCACCGCCATCGTCAGGTCGTGCGACTGGTGGAACACCATGACGCGAACGCCGTCGGCGGCCAGAAGTTTCGCCAGCGCTTTCGATTGCGGAAAATTCGAGAGCTTCGTATCGGATACAATCGGCCGCGCCGGCACGCCGTACTCATGGGCGCGGGCGAACATGACACTGTCCGGGCGGGCGTAGAGAAACGTGGGCCAGCCGCGACGCCGCATCCAGCCGAGGAACCGCAGGACATTCATCTCCAACCCGCCCCAGGCGCGGGAGGAGCAGTACGAGGCGATCGGAAACGGTGTCGGTAGTGCTGTCGGCATGCGAAGAATATACGGGAGAGAACTTTCGGAGGGGAAGGGAAATGTGATGTGAAGAAGTGTGAAGGGAAGGAATGTGTGGGGAAGAAATGTGTCGGGAAGAAATGTGAGGGAAGAAATGTGAGGGAAGAAATGTG
>JBGSIV010000248.1:0-3594 GCA_041742355.1 Candidatus Zixiibacteriota bacterium | reverse complement strand
GAACAGATCCTTGGGCTTGCCGGGATAGACTTCGAAGCCGATGAACTTGAACCGCTCGTCCTCTGATATGTGCCTGACAGTGTCTTTTTTCTTAACCTCGTCAGCCATTAAAGCTCCTACCAGAAAGACGCATTAAAGTATAATCCGTAATCAGAACAGATACTGGGTGTCGTTCTGACCTTTTTTCGCTTCCGCGTTGCCGGGCTCGCACTTGAGCACCTTGCCGTAGTACGTGTTCGCCTGCTGGTAATCGGGCTTCGCATCCTGCTTGGCGGTTTCCTTGTCCGCCGCGCGGAGGTGGAACGCCTGGGCCAGCCAGAGCATAGTTGTCGCATCGCCGCAGGCCGAAGAACCGTTGTAACAGGAATTGGCCCGCGTCAAGTATTCGATAGCCTTGGAAAAGTCCTTGTTGCAGATCCCGCCGAAGTAGGCGAACCCGAGCGATTTGAGCGCTTCACAGTTGCTCGCGTCGATCTGGAGCACCTTCTGATACCACTGCACGCCATTAGCGCAATCGGCCAGGCTGTACAGGTAGGTGTAGCCGACCCGCTTGAGCACAGCCGTGTCGCCGGGCGCGTAGGCCAGGTACCGGATCATGTAGTCAGCGCCGGACAGGTAGTAGGCTTTCGGGTCGGAAGGGCCGGCGGCTGCCGCCGTTTCGGCGAATTCCGGATCGGACTCCGCATCCCCGTTGCCGTCCCCCTTCGAGGCGGCGTCGGCCAGGTTCAGCGCGCAGTAGGCCGCGTTCTTCAGTATGCTCGCCTGCGCCGAATCGATCCCCTGGGCAATCCGCAGATCGTAGTACTCGATCGCCTGCTGGTAACTGCCCAGCGAGTGGTACCCCACCGCCACGTTGTACAGGAGACGGGCCTGATTCGGGTCGGCCGCCAGCGATTGCTTGTAGTACTCTATTGCTTTGGTGTAGTCGGCCGCTTTCTGCGCTTCGTCGGTATGCTCCCGGTAGAACCACGCGTCGCCGAGCAGTTGGTACAGTTCGGTGTTGTTGGAACTCGATGAATACCCGTCACCCTGCGCGGCCACCCAGTCGAGGTGCTTCTGGAGCATCTCGGCGGCCCGGACATAGTCCTTGTTCCCCCAGAGGGCGCGGCCGTAGTAGAAGTAGATGTCGCGCGGCTCGTAGGGAATGGCGAGGACCTTCTCGAAATTGGCGTACGCCGAATCAAAAGCGTTGAGGTTCAGGTAAGCCATGGCCAGTTCGAAGAACGGGCGGACATGGGCGGAGTCGGCCGAGGCGCCGCTCAATTCCATGAAGCGGCGGTACGAGCCGATCGTCTCTTTGAATCGGTCGTTGCGCTCGTCACGGCTGCGCGACGAGAGGCCGGCCTTGAAGTAAATTTCGCCCGCCCGGCGCCAGGCCTGGGCGTACGTGCTGTCGCGGCGGAGCACCGTCCGCAGCTTATCCATCGCACAGTTGTAGTCTTTCAACTCGAGGCAGGCCTCGGCCCAGTGGAAGTAGACTTCCGTGCTGGCCGTATCCATCTTGAGCGCCCGCTCGTAGTAGCCCACCGCCAGCGGCGCCACACCCGAGTAGAAGTAGGCGTCGCCCAGGTTGATCCAGTACTCGGCGTTCGTGGAGTCGTTCACGGTCGCCTGCTGGAAGAGGGTGGTGGCGCTGGAGTAGTCCTTCTTCGCCATCGCCACGAGCCCGAGGCCGTTGTCGAAAATGTGCTTGCCGTCTTTGGCGGCTTTCTTCTTGCCGGTCTCGAGGACAACTTTGGCCTGGTCAAGTTGGCCGAGCTTCAGATGCGTCAAGCCAAGCTGGTACAGCGATTCGAGGTGCCCGCCCTTGCGGTCGGTCGCGAGCTTGAACTGGGCGAGCGCCGGTTCGTACATCTCGCGCTGGTAGTAAATCATGCCCAGCACGTAGTAGTTGTAGTGGTACGCCTTGTCCAGGCCGATCTGCTCCTGCAGCAGCCGCTCCGCCTTCGCCGTATCCCCCGCCGTCAGCGCCTGCTGAATATCCGGCCGGATCTCCTCGGCGATCACCGGGCAAGCCAGAAGGAGCACCGCCGCCGCGAGGAGCGACCAGACTATCGTGCCTCTGTACATCTTTGTTTCCAAACCTTTTTCCCTCTTCAACTTCCAAACAAATGGTGAAAATAAACCAAAATCCACTCTTGTCAAGCGATATTTCCCTGCGCCGACGGACCGGGCACGGGACGCACCTCCTGTTGCATGACCATCGTAATGCGGACCAGCGTCAGGAGGAAGTAAACGAGGACAACCATACCGATGATGCCGCGCGCCGAGAGACTCAGCAGCGCCTCAAAGGCCACCTGCATGTAAGCGGCCGTGACCACCAAGATCGAAGCGGACAGCAGGTTAAGCATGCCAATCATCCTTTCCATCGTTCACTCTCCATTTCTACACCAGGGGTGGTGGTTTTCTTCCACACCAGTTTGGAAGCCAGGACACGAGGCTACCCGCAGAGAGATCAAGATGTGTGCCGAATCCGAAGCGCCGACCAAACACGACGCGGAAGATGTTGAAAATGAACGAAGTACAGGATTTACGAAATTCACAACAGACGGATCTTCGCACCGCAACGCAATTTGTGCGCCCGACAAGATCCCGCCATGGTACGAAACTTCCCGTTAACTTAGCAAACGCCAGTAGATTATGCGCCAACCCTAAACCGGGGCAATATTCCTCACCATACGCATTCTATTCGTAACCTGCCACTAGGTGTCCCTGTCCCCCACGCCCACCCCCGAAACGGCTGTGGCCGCCCGTCCAGGGTCATAGCCGGATAAAACGGCAGTTTGTTCGTCAGCGACCGCACCGCCGTGCTGAGTGCCCCCTTCCGGGTATCGAACCGCTGAACCCGAAGCACCCCGAGCGTATCAATTGCCAGCACCGCTCCCACTGTGTCGACCTCCAGATGCACCGCCACGCCAGGGATGTCCGCCTCGCACCCCTGTATCTGCCTGACGACCGGTGGGACAATAAACCCGGCCGTATCAGGAATCAGGCGCACCCGCCAACGCTCCAGAGGGGGCATGCTGTCGGCGGCCGACGCAATCCACGGCTGCGTCGGATACATCAGCTGCGGAAAGAACGAAACGAGCAGGAAGCACTCCGACTCCTGCCCCTGGCCCTTGACCCGCAGCGGTTCGTAGTCGCCCCAGAGGGCCGCCGACGCAGTCGTCTGGCTGACCGACGGCAGAGTCGAACGAACCAGGTCGACTGCCGTTACCTCGCCCCCGGCATCGAGCGACAGCTTCAGCAGGACAAAGGGGTACTGCTGCGACGAATCGGCCCAATGCAATTTGGCGAAGTACCTCGGAAAGGCCGTCACTTCGGGCGGCCGGATATCGTTGAGCGGAAAGACCGCCAGGAAGCGGCTGCTGCCGGTGATTCGTCCCTCGCGGTCGACCGGGAAGTGGAACTCCGGGCGATCGCTCCGTGGGCCAAACACGACATCGACCGGGAGCACCGATTCAGTCGGCCCACTTTCGACAGCCGCCGGGACAAACCGCAGGGCGGTGCAGTAGTCGGCCACGTATCGGTAGAACAGGCTGTCGGCTGCCGCTGTTGAACGCCCCTTCCTCACCGCGCCATCCTCGCCGATCG
>JBGSIV010000247.1:0-3288 GCA_041742355.1 Candidatus Zixiibacteriota bacterium | reverse complement strand
CCACCCGGGCCACTCGGCGCTTTGTCCGGTCCCGCTGCAATGAACTTTGGCAGATGGACTTCAAGGGGCCCTACGCCGCAGCCGAGCGGCTCTGCCACCCGTTGTCGCTCTTAGACGACCACAGCCGGTACCTGGTCAACTTGCACGCGCTGGCCGATCAGACGACCGAGTCGGTGCAGCAGGTCTTGGTGCACACGTTTGAACGCTGCGGTGTCCCGGAAGCCATGCTCATGGACCGGGGCACCCCCTGGCGGAGTAATCCCCATGAGCACGGCTTGACCCGGTTGGGCGTATTCCTGATCAACCAGGGGATCAAGCTCCTCTTCGGCCGGGTGCGCCACCCGCAGACGCAGGGGAAGGTGGAGCGGTTCCACCGGACCCTGCACCACCAGGTACGGCGGCAGCCGGCACCGACCAGTTTGGCCGGTTTCCAGCAGCTCTTTGACGCCTTTGCCGCCGAGTACAACGAGGTGCGGCCGCACGAGGAACTGGCCATGGCCACGCCGGCTGAGCGCTACGCCCCCAGCGCCAAGGCGTACGAGCCGCTCCCCAAGGCCTGGACGTACTCGGCCGGTGCCGAAGTCGTCACGCTCAACAGCCAGGGCTGCTGTGACTACCGGCGGCGGCGCTACTTCGTCAGTGAGGCTTTGGCCTACCAGCGCGTCCAGATCGAACGCCTCGACGACAAGCTTGTGGTGCGTTTTCGGCACATGTACGTCAGAGAGATAAATGAAACCACCGGCCGGTCAGTGACCCTGCTGATTCCGGCCGAACACCCTAACCTGTATACCATGTCTTGACACACAGTGTATACTATGTCTTGACACCGTACAGTCTGGGGACTCCTGCCCTACAAAGACAAAGACTACAAAGACAAAGACTGGATTCCGGCTTTCGCCGGAATGACAAATATCTTGGCGACAATAAAGTGAAGGTGGCGAGATGGCGATTGTGATCAACGGATGCGGGTTGACGATCGAGAAGATTGTCAGGATAGCACGGGACGGGGAAAAGGTCGAGCTGGCGCATGACGCGATCGAGCGGATCAAGGCGTGCCGCGCGATGCTCGAACGAAAGATCGAGGCGGGGGAGATCATGTACGGGATCAACACGGGAATCGGGGAGTTCTCCGAGGTCGTGTTGACCGACGACCAGGTGCAGGATTTCCAAAAGTACCTGATCTACAACCACGCGGCGGGGATCGGCGAACCGATGACGCTGGAGGCGGTGCGCGGGGCGATGGCCTCGCGAATCAACGTGCACGCGCACGGCAACTCGGGGTGCCGTCCAGAGATCACGCAGACGCTGGTGGCGCTCCTGAACGCGGGCGTGACGCCGTTCGTGTGTCTCAAGGGATCGGTGGGGGCGTGCGGAGATCTCGCGCCGATGGCGCAGATCGCGCTCCTGATGATGGGCGAAGGGAAGGCGTTCTACAAAGGGGAACTGCTGCCGGGGCGGGTGGCGATGGAGCGCGCGGGGATCCCGATTCCGGGACTCAAGGCGCGTGACGGTCTGGCGACGATCAACGGATCGAATGTGATGACGGCCAAGGCGGCGCTGTTTCTCTATGACGCCAACCGGTGGCTGAAGCAGGCGGAGATTGCGTGCGCGATGTCATTGGAGGCGCTGCGTGCGAATATGAAGCCGTACCTGCCGAAGCTGCACGAGGTGCGCGGGTTTGCCGGAGCGATGCGGTCGGCGCGGGCGATTCGCAAGGTGGTTGAAGGGGGCGATCTGGCCGAGGGCAAAGTGAAGTGCAAGGTGCAGGATGCGTATTCGATGCGGTCGACGCCGCAGGTGATCGGCGCGGCGCACGATGCGCTGGCGTATGCGCGGTCGCAGGTCGAGATCGAGTTGAACGGGGTGGGGGATAATCCGATCTTCTTCCCGGAGGAGAATCTCCAGTTGTCGGGGGCGAATTTCCAGGGGTCGCCGGTGGCAGTGCCGATGGATATGGCGGGGTACTGCATTACGATGGTGTCGGTGCTGTCGGAACGTCGGATGAATCGTCTGAACAATCCGGCGCTGAGTGTCGGGCTGCCGCCGTTTCTGACGAAGGGGGCGGGGATGTTTTCGGGGTTGATGTTGTCGCAGTACACGGCGGATTCTCTGATTGTCGAGCAGCGGATATTGTCCGCGCCGGCGTCGGTGCAATCGATTCCGGCGGCGGCGGATCAGGAGGATTTCGTGTCGATGGGGATGAACACGGCGATCAAGAATGATCAGATACTCGAGAATGCGTGCGGCGTGCTGGGGATCGAGTTTATGGCGGCGGCGCAGGCGCTCGATTTCCGCGAGTACAAGTTCGGCGCGGGGACGCAGGCGGCGAAGGATGTGGTGCGGAAGCATGTGGAGTTCCTCGATGTGGACCGTCCGCTGTATCCGGATCACACGGCGATGCGGGATGTGGTGCGGTCGTGCGAGATCCTGGAGGCGGTGGAGGGGAAGGTGGGGAGGCTGGAGTAGGGGGGATTATGCGTAAGTCGTGGTGCTCGTAAGGATCGGCTGAAGGTATTTCGATTCAACGATGCGGCACGTCGGGGTGCCGATTACAGGAGATGGAGGGTCTATGTGGAGGTGCAAGAGCTGCGGCGAAGTGGTCGAGGACCAGTTTGAAATGTGTTTCGCTTGCGGTGCGGGACGCGAAGAAAGTGCTGAGGCTGTGGAGGAATGGCAGGAGGAGGACGAACCGGAAAAGGAGGAGCCGACCGGCAAGCGAAAGATCAAGGACGAGTGCATTTTCGGGGAATACTACTGGATGCTCCAGAACGCCGCCGGTCATTCTCAGCGGATATACGATTGCGTGAGAGCGGAACTGACGAACGCCAAAATGGAAAGCCACTGCCACTGGGATCTCCGGGAAGTTCGCAGCCAGGGATGGCTTACCCGTCGCAGGCGCGATTTGCTGGTGATAGAACACGATTGGTTCCACGATTACCACATGTATATCGGAGTCCGCGACTACGGCACGTTTCTCGACTGTTGCCAGTTCCTCACGGTAGAGCCTGGATTTTTTAAACAACTTCTGTCGAGCAAGATCTCCGGGGACGCAACGTACCTCTCAAGTCCAAAGAACATACTGGCGCAACAGGATTTAAGAGCCTGGTGGGAGGCCGTCACGATCATTCTGGACGGACAGATTGGTGCTCTCGCGGACGAGTTACATCTGACACGAGAGTATGCGGTGCGTCAGGGGCGCGGGTTCCTTGGATAGTAGTGAGCCTTGATGTGCTGTCAGGCGGGGGCGCCTGACAGCACATTGAGAGCATCAGAGTAGGGGCGGCCCAA
>JBGSIV010000246.1:0-14666 GCA_041742355.1 Candidatus Zixiibacteriota bacterium | reverse complement strand
ATCCAGGCCGATCTTATTTCTAAATTTGAAGCAGTCGGCTACAGTTTTCGCCGGGCTGTAAACACGAACGGCTACACCTTCTACTTCATGCTCTTCTATTCCCGAGGACAGCGCTTTTCCAGAGAATCTGACAATGCGTATCGGGATCGCGGGCTCTTTCGGCCGACGTGCCTTGTGATCAATGGCCATCCAGATCTCGTATGGCGATTGAGTCGTCAGATCGTGAAACCTAAGAGCTGAAAGGAGACAGACTACACCTGAAGATACTCTCTTGCAAGCCTCGGCAATAGTTCTGTATTCGGACGGCTTTGACGCAGCAAGGACATAGAGACCACGCCCAACTCGATTCAGTATACCCCGGCGATGGAGTATATGCACGTACTTGCGATGGATGCCGTATTCATCCATATCCTTGGGTCTGATGACACCAAGACTTCCCGCAACTTGAATGATCCTGTCGATAATCTGCTTGTTCATAGGCAAGTCTCAAATGCATAATATGTCGGCATATATTAGTAACTGCCGACATATTATACCGCGTTGAACAACGGGATGCAAGCGTCTTTTTTGACGACGAGAGAAAGGAACACTCTGACCAAATCGCGACGTTTTCCGTTTCATGATATTCTATTTTATTGCAGGATATGGGGGGGTGGACGGGGGTTCGGGGGATTCGTCCGGGCTATGTAGTCGTTGTACTTGATTGGTTGGTGGAGAGTTATAATAATTGGAGGTGGGGGGAATCGAACCCCCGACTCGCTATGTGGCACAAGGACTTACGGGTCAGTGTGACGAAATCGTGACGCTTTCTCGGCGGTGACATCAGGGCGTATCTCACCGCCTCAGTCTCGGACTGACCCGCATGCAGAAAGGAATTTGCAGTCTACTGAATCTACCATCACCCAACACTCAGTGGATCAGAACATGAATTCTGCACAGCGTTCACAGAGAATTGACGCTTACCACGAAACAGTCTTCTACGGCAACTTGACTGAATCTGTGATCCGAACTCTTTTCAAAGTTACTGAGCCCGCAGAGTGATCCTGAGAATCTCACCCGGAGACCAAAGGCGCATTCGCGGTCCCCAAGTTCCGGTTCCCCGACTCACGATCAAAGGCATGTTGTTTACTTCATATCTTCCTGCGAGGAAAGGATTCACGATGCCAACGACGTAGTTGAATGGCCAGATCTGACCGCCGTGCGTATGGCCACTCAACATAAGTCCCACGCCGGCGGATGCTATCTCGTGAGTCATCTGGGGTCGATGGGACAAAAATACGGTTGCGGCACCAGATGGTCTGCATGCCAGCATCTGCATCGCCTGGTCAGAGGAGCTTGAGAACGACTGCTGGTGGCCGCCATCATCGATGCCGCCGATTGCGATTCCGGGCTGAACCTGACTCCATTCGTTATGAAGTACATGTACTCCGGCGTCTTCCAAAAAGCGCACGCTGGATTCTCTGCCGCCGTGCGATTCGTGATTGCCAATGACCGCCCAAACACCGTATCGGGCAGAAATGCCCTGCAATATGTCGTTCATGCAGTTCTGACGTTCGGACCTGCTGTCGCCTTCAAACAAATCACCCAGCAAGATCACCATATCGGGGTGAATCGCGTTGACTTGTTCAACTCGCGAGGCCAGCCAGTGTCCGTCTATCAATTCCCCAACGTGCATATCAGATAGCACTGCGATCTCAAGGTTATCGTTTTCGACTGGTAATCCGGCGAGCCGGACTTCATAGTCAACGACTACTGGTGGACGCAGGCCCTGTACGAGTGCCACCGAGGCTAGCAGAACTCCCACCAGTAACCCGACACTACGCAGTCCGGGGACGTAGCCCCGTAGGAAGAAGCCGAATACAGTGAAGACATCTACGATCAGAAGACAGAAGAAAACAAGGAACAGAATACCCAGCCAGTTCATTACGAACATTTCCAGTGGCTGTGCCAGCAATTCCAGATCACGACTGTCCAAAACTCGCCGCAGAAGACTGCTTGCCCAGCATATCGCAGCTATCACAACCAACAGCTTGCGCGATATATGCCGATCTATGGCCGGTATCGAGGACAAACGCCAGAACACATAAAGATGCAGTGCGGTCCAGACAACTAAGAACAATGTCATGAACATGTCCGAAAGCTCCAGTCATTCAATCAATATCGAACCAGCCATGATAAAGAGAAGGTCATTCAGCGGTCCCAAGGTGACGGTTCCTGAAAACCTTCAGCGCCTCAAACCACGCAATACTCACGGCAGCGGCCGTTACACACATTAGCAGGTCTGCTGGGTACAGGAACGCGAATCGAAACAAGAACCTCAGAAACGGCACGTACAAGATCACCAGGACAAAAGTAATCGTCCCTCCCAGCACCCATAGAAGAGCCGCATTTGGCGACTTTAGCATTCCCCAGATGGTACGAGTCCAAGAACGGTTAGTGAGAATCAATGCCAGATTGGAGAGGATAAGCGTAACTACGGTTAGTGCTCGGACCTCATCTTCGACGCGTCCGAGGCCGCGCGCCAAGAGGTAAACTAGAAGAACAACAACCAGTACCGAGATGCCCTGCAGGAGACTGATAAAGACGATGCTCTTGCCGAAGAGTGGCTCCTTGGGATCGCGAGGGGGGCGTTGCATAATATTTGACTCTTCAACTTCCGCCTCAAATACAACAGAGCAGGCGGGGTCGATGATGAGTTCCAGAAAGACAATGTGCATGGGTAACAGCACCAACGGCCACTGCATGACAACCGGAATCAGCGACATACCCGCTATTGGCACGTGAACCGAAACGATGTAGGCCATGGCTTTTTTGATATTGTCGAAGATCCGTCTTCCGAGCCGCACGGCGCCAACGATGGATGAAAAGTCATCATCCAGGAGAACCAGGGACGATGATTCTCTGGCGACGTCGGTTCCGCGCCCTCCCATGGCAATGCCGATATGCGCGGATTTGAGGGCAGGCGCATCATTGACACCATCGCCGGTCATCGCCACGACTTCTTTGTTGACCTTCAGCGCATTGACGAGTCGCAGCTTCTGCTCGGGAACAACTCGGGCAAATATGTCGACATCGCGTATACGCACCTGAAGCTGTTCGTCAGACATACCATCCAGATCAGTTCCCGTGAGAACATTGTCCACGGATCTGAGGCCTATCTGGCGGGCGATGCTCTGTGCTGTCCCTGAGTAATCCCCAGTGATCATCACCACTCTGATGCCGGCGGTGTAACACTCTTTGATCGCGCTTGGAACGGTCGACCGGATTGGATCAGCCAGTCCGACGAGTCCCAGGAGTCTGAAGGTGAAGTCATGCTGGATCTCGGGCAGCGAATCGCTGCTGAAACTTGCTCTGGCAACTCCCAGCACGCGAAGACCTCGGGCGGCAAGACCGGCAACAGTTTTGTTCAGCTTGTCAACTTGTGTCCCGTCCAAATGACAGAGATCGAATATTGCCTCAGGAGCTCCCTTGGCTGCGATGATGAAATCAGTCCCAGCCGGCGATTGCCAGACATGAGAAAGTGCCAGCAGATCCTTGGATAGCGGATACTCCTGCAACAGGTGCCAGTCGCCGTGCAGGTGTTCGGTATTGGCAAGTTGATCTTCACCCAGCTTCTTAAAGGCCTTCTCCATCGGGTCAAATGGATCCCGCTTGCTGGCGAGAATGCTGTACTCGACAATCTCATGGAATGTTTCCGGCAATCCGTGACCAGTGAGGTTCTCGGCATCAAATGTCTCTTCTTTAACAACTATGCTCTTAACCGTCATTCGGTTCTGTGTCAGCGTACCGGTCTTGTCAACACAGAGAACGGTAGCCGAGCCAAGCGTTTCAACGGCGGGAACGTGACGCGTAAGCACCTGCTTCTGTGAAAGGCGCCAGGCCCCAAGCGCGAGGAAGATCGTCAGAACCACTGGGAATTCCTCAGGCAGGGTGGCCATCGCCAGTGTGATGCCCGCGAGCAGGCCATGCAGCCAGTCGTGGCGCGTCAGCCCGTATATGACTATAACGAGAAGACACAGGGAGAGACCTACAATTGCCAGATTCCGGACGAGACGACCTGTCTCTTTCTGTAAAGGTGTGCTTTGGGTCTCGACCGCCTGCAGCGCTTTGCCGATCTTGCCAATCTCGGTTTTGACACCAGTAGCGTGGACCCTGGCCGCCCCCTGACCTCCCACTACCATCGTACCGGAATAGACAAAAGGGAGGTCGTCACCTCCCGGTCGCAAGGACTGGTCCTTACCATTCCAGATTGTCTTTCGCACCGCGACCGATTCGCCGGTCAATAGGGATTCGTCTGCCGAGAGATTGATGCAAGAGATCAGTGCGGCATCTGCCGGCACGCGGTCCCCCTCATGCAGGATCACGACATCACCGGTGACTACTTCTCGACCGGCGATACGCTTTTGTTCTCCCCCTCTGACAACCGACGCACGAGGGCTCGTGAGGTCCCGCAAAGCTTCCAGGGCACGCTCGGTTTTTCGTTCCTGATAAAGCGTTATGCCCATTACCACGAGCACAAATCCGAGCAGCATGATGGCTTCCTGGATGTCACCCAGAAACAGATACAGCGTGCCGCATGCCACAAGAAGGAGGAACATGGGCTCGCGGACCACGTCCCATGCGATGGCCAATACAGTTCTCTTCTTACTGGAGGGAAGTTCGTTGTAACCCTCGGCTTGTAGCCGCCGGAGTGCTTCGCTTTCGGACAATCCCGTTATTGTACTCAGATCGATGTTTGTAGCCGTGGACGTATCCAATTTCACTCCTTGTGGCAAATGTTGACATGGGACCATGTGTTACAAGAAGAAAGTACGAATATACAACAAAGAGAAAAGGGGGAAATCAGTGTCTTATCCAAGGTGCTTCGCTTTCGCACCAGCTACCGGCAAATGAGCGGTTATTGAAGTTCACACATTCCAGAGGCATTCTTTCATTAACATAATGAGCGGGAGACCAGTCGGCCTCCCGCTCGCCGGATCAACAGAAATCGATACTGAGTGCTAGAAAGCGAAATCTACTAGCAAACCCAGTTGATCGGTCTTGACCTTTTCGACCTTTCCTTCCTCACGATGCGTATACTCGGCGTGCAAGGCTACGTTTACGGCTGTCCAATCTCCGAGATAATATCGCAATAGGACAGAGAAGGAGCTACTCCGTCGCTCCTCATCGGACTTCGGAGGAGTTATCCAGTTATAGACTACTGAACCAACCATGCGGTTATTCATGAGCCCGGCATAATCAAGCTGGGTGAAACCGCCGGTGAACTTATAGTTTTCGGTTGCACCGCTGTCAATTCCCTTGTCGTCCGACCCCTGCATAAACATTCCGTGAAGATTGAAAGTCTGCCAGTTCAAACTGACATCGCAACCAATTCGACGAAAGGGCTCATGGGAACTGCCGTTTCCTTGACCGGCGAAATCAAATGTGGAATCATCAGACACCGTCGGCATCCAGCCGAAATAGCCGAAAAGACCGACGCGTTGTCCGGCATTCTGCCCTTCGCCTCTGCCAAAGACCTGAGCAGCACGAACGTAAAGATCCTTGGCCCTACTATTGTCAGGATTTGCACCGCTTCCGTTGACTATACCGCAGGCATAGCGAAACCCACTCTTGAAATGCCCAGCCACCTCCAGTCCCATCTGGTTATCATCGAACACAAAATCGTTAGACGGTGTAGTGAACGAGTAAATGTCGTAGGGCTGAATCAGATAATATGACCTCTTGCTGCTGAAGGGCTTGTATGATGGTTCAAACCGTCCGACCCGCAGGTTGACCGCACCCTTCACCAGATTGCTGAACACCAAGCTCGCCGATTCGAGCGCCCCCAGTTGGCTGGGGTTGGACCCCGCAGCCGAGCCAGTGTGATCAGCCGCCGGCTCGTCAAGACGGGGGGTGTAGATCAGGAGATAGGAGATATTCTTGTGCAGGACTCCGGCTGACAACAGGTCAAGTCCGTTCAATACAAATCCGGACGTGTTCGCCGCTTTTGTATGGCTCGACAACAGGCCGAAGCTTGTCCTCAGAGCCAACGGTGGAGCAGTTTCAAAAACGTTCTTCTCCAGTCCTTCCTGTCCAGGAATCTGATAATTGCTATTCCGGAATCGCTGGCCGAAATCGTTCAGCTTAGTATAGGCAGTGTGGCACATATTACAGTTGAAGCCGTACTTACGCGCGAAAGCGGGAATCCCCTGACTTACCTGAGGTATCATCAGGAGAATGCCCGTCACGATCACGAATGCTCTAATAGTTCTGCTCATGATGGTCTCCTTCACTTCGGTAGTTCTTCGGGTGCAACCGGCTTTTCGCTGGCTACCGATGGATTTGTGCTGACCATGGCTCTACTCATGAAAGCCACCAAAGCCTCTATCTCCCGGTGAGAGAGTCCCAGCGGGAACATTAGCGGATCGAGGTTCGCATCGTCTGTGCCGCCACCGCGATTGTAGAGACGTACAACATCGAGCAGAGAAGCTTCAGTACCGTTGTGCATATAGGGAGGACGTTTGGACGCATCCCGCACCGTTGGCGTCTTGAACTTGCCTGCATCAAGAGGATCCTTGGTTACAGCTTGACGCCCTTCATCCGGCTTCTCTCCGGGTGCGGGCGCAACACCCAGATTGTGAAAGCGACCATCGCTAAAATACCCGCCCCAGTGGCAGAGGGTGCAACGCCCTTTGCCGTTAAAGATCTCCAGCCCGCTTCTCTCCTGCTTGGTCAGAGCGGTTTGATCGCCACGCACAAACCGATCGAATGGAGAGTCAGTAGTCACTATGGTCCGCTCATAAGCCGCTATAGCTTGAGCAACCAAGTCAATCGTAATTGGGACATCACCAAAGACCTTCCTAAACGCATCAACATAGCCCGGGAGGTGGTCAACAGTACGAAGCATCGCGTCGTGCGTATTCCCCATTTCAATGGGGTTGGCGATCGGCCCCTTGGCTTGTTCTTCGAGACTTGGGGCCCGCCCATCCCAAAACTGGAGCGGGCTGTGTGCCGCATTTGACACGGGTGGCGCTCGTCGTCCCCCACGCTGACTATTTATTCCTGAGCTTGTCGGGCCGGCGTCGGACCAACCCAGCGCAGGATCATGGCAGGTCGCGCAACTGATGGTATTATCTTTGGACAGGCGCGTATCAAAATAGAGCTGTTTACCCAATAAGATTTTCGCATCAGTCTGGGGATTATTACCCGGTACCAGAACCGGTGGCAGATTTCCGAGTCGCTCCGGTCCCAGAGAATGAGCGCTCACTGTCGTAAGCGCCGGTGCCGAATTGTCGGCAGCTAAGAGCAAAGAGCAAAATAGCATCCCGGCGATAAAAAATGCGGCGGCAAGTTTTCTCATGTCATCCCTTCCTTTCCTAACGGGCCAAATTACCCGCTCCTGAAAAGAACATGCGGCTACGATCGCTTTGTGATAGTATTCACAATAGTTGAATAATAGTCAATATCAGTGTCATGTCGAGACATCGACAAGAGCACTGCCAGGTTCTTTGCCCCGGATCAAAGAGCGGGCACAGTGTGACGTCCAATTTGGGTGAAGTTCAAAGTCTCCGCAATACTTCCTGGCGTCGTGTGCGACCTATTCTGGAATTCGTCGAGAGTATAGAGTATAGTGATGAGGAGTCGAGACTCAAGCTCGGTCAACTCCTCATTTAGAATCCTATCTGTTGGCCACTAGACCAGACACGCCGAACGTGGCATTATCTATCAATAATAACAAACCCACTGTGACCAAATCGTGACCATCGTCCTCGTAAGTTGTTGATAATTCGTTGTGGGACATGAGGGGACGGGGGAATAGGCAATTCGTCCTACCCCTTGTGCCACGGTAACTTAAAGGGAGACAATAAATTGGAGGTGGGGGGAATCGAACCCCCGTCCGAATTCAACGCCAAGCCGCCGAACTACGTGCGTAGTCAGTCTATAAGTTCTCGCCCTGAACGCTGCCGACCGACAGGCCACGTTCAATGCCAGCCTCCGAATTTTAAGCCTGCCTTAGAGACATCAACAGGCCGATCCCCTCGTTATCGACGCCGCGATTCCCGGCCCAAGAGGCTCAACCGGGTGCGACGGGCTGTTAACCTAAGCGTTTTGTAGCTTAGGCAGCCATGGCATAATTGGATTCGCCAATTATTGGTTTGCCTGAATTGGTAACGGGGTTCCAGACATCCCCGGCACGCCAGCAACTCCTCGCTAAACCCGTCGAAACCAAGTCACCCCCGATTTCGATCGGCACGGATAGTGTCCAACTCACCATCCGCCCGCTTTGGAGCTGTCAACTACAGTATACGCTGAGATCGGCAATTATTCAATCGGCTTCAGGATTATTTTCACCCCTGCCCGCCGCCAATTCCCGCCAGCGAACTTTCTAACGTAATAGTCGCCAGTATGTTCCATAAATGGATCACCCCAGGATCTACGCCCGTAACGAATCCCAGAAGTCCCTCTGTCTCTGAAAAAGAAGCCCCAGCTGACAAGAAACCCCGCCTGTGGATCGGCGGGGTCTCGTCGATTTGATCGCCTCGCTGGATGGCTACTGGCCAACCGGCGCCGCCGGAGCGGGACTTGCGGCGGCAGTCCTTTTGACCGGAACCGTATATCTCGAGGCCTGCGCATCGTTTAACTGGAACGTGAACGACTTCTCGAACGACGCGCGGGCATCATCGCTCAGCCGAATGGTCGCCTCAGCGCTGCCACCGGCGGGAATCGACCCGGGAAGTACAATCTCAAACAACCCCGCCGGGGTCTCGATCAGACTGGGACTGACAGCCGACTCCGAGACATTAGTGAGGCGCACCGTCAGCGTTCCCGGGGCATCTGCCCCACCGCCGGAAAAGTCGAGAATGCGCGGCTGAATCACCAGCGGATAGCTGGAATCCGGCCGAACGAGGACAGTGGACAAAAACTCCAGCTTGTGCTCCGGGGATGTCTCGTTGGTCACGAACTTCGGATGCTTGGAAACCCGTCCCTGGTAGGCCCCGGTGCTGAAAACAACCTCGAGGTTCGTGCTCTCCCCGGGGGCCAAATCAGATTTCTCGAGCGGCGCCTTGGTGCAACCGCAGCCGGGAACCACCTGCATGATCTTCAAAGTATCGTCCCCAACCGACCTGATCTTGAAAACGTGCGAGATCTTCGCCTGCTGGGGGACATAGCCGAAATCAAAGGCGGTTTCGTCGACCACGGCGGCCGGCGCGGAATAGGCAACCGGAGCGATCAGGGTCAGACTCAGGACCAGGCTCGCGCTGAGTACCAGTCGTGTCAGCATGTTCATCTTCTCCTTCAGTGGAGTGGACCGGACGCCGCAGCGCACCGGTGTTCTCGCCCGATCAGCTTTCAGCCGAACGGTACCTCACGGGAATGACATCGACCGTAACGTCCCCCGGGCTCAGGTTGCGGATAGCGGCCTCCACCAGCCGGGCCTCGTCCCGCGTGCGCAGGTCGAAGATCACCACGGTGCAGGTCGTATCGCACGCGCCGACATCGACCCCGGCGTTGACCGCGCCGAGGGCGAAGAGCATGTCGCACAGGCGCTCATGATCCCCGGCCAGTTCAACACTGACACCGTCAACCGACATCCTGTAACCATCGACCGGTTCATGCCGAAGCGGCGCGAAGAGACCGATCAGAACAAGGGCGGTAACCATGACCGAACCGACAGCGAACTGACGGCGATGCCGATGCTGCCCGGCCTGACTTTGGGTCAGGCGAGCGGCCACCTCGACCCGGTGGGCGGCCGGTGATTTCAACCGATCGGGATCGTCGATTGACGCTGCCTGCAAGACCTGTTGCAGCCGCCGTGTCTTCTCGGCCGCGGCCGCGCAGGTCGGGCACACAGCGAGGTGAGCGCCGACCGCTGGATCATCATCGATGCAGTCGACCCCTCGCAGGCCGTTCAGATAATCCTGTACTTCGCGGCAGTTCATCGGTCCTCCTCCACGGGCGACGGATCCGGTTTGCGAATCGTGGTGATCCCCGGATCCAGCCGTTCCCTCAGTTTCTTCCGGGCGCGGGCGAGGCGGGCAGCCAGCGCTCCTTCGGACTTGCCGTAGACAGCCGCCAATTCGGCCAGCGGCCATCCCTCAAGTTCGTGAAGCACGATCAGCGTGCGATCCTCATGTGTCAGCACCCGAAATCCGCGCTCCAGCCGGCGCCGCGCAGTGTACCGTTCACCGGGATCATCACCGGGCAGGGTGGACTCCATAGGCTCGGTCAACGGCGCCAGTCGGCGCCACCATTTGAGCCGCATCCGGCTGCGGTACGTGTTGATCAGGATCCGGTACAGCCATCCCCGGAACGCCGCGTGGTCGCGCAGGTCGGCAAATTTGGTCAGGGCGGTGACCAGGCCGTCCTGGAAGAGGTCGTCCCCCTCGTCGCGGCTCCCCGTCAGTTTGCGGCAGAAGAGGTTAGCCCGCGTCATCTCGGGTTCGGCCAGTCTCCAGAACAACCCTCGGTCGTTTGTCATTCGCGGTTAGGACGCTCGCCGGGGAGCTTACATGACGTCTGTGTTGGAAAAACCTGTGAAAAATATGGAGTCAGGCGGCGCCTCGCGACAGAGTACAGCCGCTCGCTTACACCGGCTCGGGCCGGGGTTCCTCGATCTCTTTCGGCAGTGCCGTCCGGGCTTTCTTCGATGACAGGTAAGTGTACAGCGCCGGAATCACGAAAAGGGTCAGCCCGAGCGAAAAGAGCAGCCCGCCGATGATCACGATCCCCATCGAGACACGGCTCCGGGCGGCGGCGCCGAGAGCCAGCGCGATCGGCAGCACCCCAAACACCGTCGCAAGACTGGTCATAAGAATGGGACGGAACCGCTGGGCCGCGGCATCAATCACAGCCTCGGTCAGGGCCAACCCCTGTTCGCGCCGCTGGTTGGCAAATTCGACAATCAGGATACCGTTCTTCGTTACAATACCGACGAGAGCGATAATCCCGATCTGGCTGAAAATATTCAGCGTCTGCCCGAACAACCACAGCGACAACACCGCGCCGGCAAGAGCCAGCGGCACCGTGAGCATGATAATCAGCGGGTCGCGGAAACTCTCAAACTGCGCGGAAAGGATCAGGTACACCAGGATCAGCGCCAAAAGGAAGGCGAACAGCAGCGTGTTGGAGCTCTCGGCGTACTCCTTGGCGGTGCCGGCGAGAGTAGTCGAGAAAGACTCGTCGAGGACATCCTCGGCAATGGCATCCATGGCCTCGATCGCCTGCCCGAGCGTATAGCCGGGGGCCGGCGAGGCGCTGACAGTCGCGGCCACATAACGGTTGTACCGGTAGAGCTGCGGCGGGCTGCTGCGGTAGGAGAGAGTCACGACATTGTCGAGCTGAATCAGCTCATCACGCGTATTGCGAACATACAGGGAGCTCAGATCGATCGGTTCATCCCGGTTGGAACGGTTGGCCTGCGCGATAACGGGATACTGCTTGCCGTTGAAAATGAAGAAACCGTACCGCTGGCCGCTGAAATAGAGCTGCAGGGTCTCGGCGATATCACGGACAGTGATGCCCAGGGCGCGGGCGCGCGCGCGATCGATCTCAACCGTCAGCTCGGGTTTGTTGAACTTGAGGTTGAGATCCACAATCTGGAAAGTCGAATCGGCCTGCGCCCGATCCATGAACGGGGGGATCACTTCCCGGAGCTTCTCCATGGTCGGAGCCTGGATGACATACTGCACCGGAAGCCCGGAGCCCCGGCCGCCGCCAATCGTCTGCTCCTGCGTGACAAACGCCCGGGCAAACGTCTCGGAACGAAGGCGGGCCATGAGTTGATCGGCGATTTCCTGCTGGGTGCGGGTGCGCTGGTCGGGCGGCACCAGATTCATCCGGACAAAGCCGCTGTTGACCGAACCCGAGCCGCCGAAACCGGGAGCGGTCACCGACAGGATGACGTCCCGTTCCGGCAGCGTATCCACAATATTGATTATACGCCCGATGTAATTGCGCATCGCTTCATATGAGGTACCCTCCGGCGCGGTGGCATTGACGACAAGCCGGCTCCTGTCCTCCATGGGGGCGAGTTCCGCGGGGATCAGGGCGCCGACCCCTACGATCAGCGCCAGCGAACCGGCCATGATGACCAGGGCCAGCCAGCGTCGGCGAATGTACCGGGTTAGCTGCCTCCGGTAGTTCTCGGACAGCCGGTTGAACATCCGTTCGCTCCAGAGGAAGAAGCGGTTCTCGTGGCTGCTCTTGTGAAGGAAGCGGGCGGCCATCATCGGGGTGAGAGTCAGGGAGACGAAGGCGGAGATGAGCACGGAGCCGGCGACCACAATGCCGAATTCGCGGAAAAGGCGCCCGGTCAACCCCTGCAGAAAAATGATCGGCAGAAAGACCGACGCGAGCGTAATGGTCGTGGAGATGATGGCGAAGTAAATCTCCTTCGACCCTCGATGCCCGGCTTCGTGCGGCGGCATCCCATCCTCGATCTTCTTGTAGATATTCTCCAGCACTACGATGGCGTCGTCGACCACAATGCCGGTGGAAAGCACGATCCCCAGCAGGGTCAGGATGTTGATCGAGAAGCCGGCCGCGTACATGATAAAAAAGGTGCCGACCAGCGAGATCGGGATCGCCAGCATGGGGATAATTGTGGTGCGCCAGTGGCGCAGGAAGACGAAAATGACGAGGAGCACGAGAATAAACGCGATGAGGATCGTCTCCTCGACCTCCGTGATCGCTTTGCGGATCCCGACCGTCGTGTCCATCGCGACATTCAGCCGGATATCCTCCGGAAGTTCCTGCTTGATCTGCTCGACACGGCGATAGACCTCGTCGGCGATAGCGATGTGGTTCGACCCGGGCTGCGGCGTGATGGCCACGCCGACCATCGGAATGCCGCCGTTGCCGCGCAGAATCGTGCGCTCATTCTCCGGGGCGAGCACCGCTTCCCCGATGTCTCGGAGTTTGACCACCGATCCGTCGGTCTCGCGGATAATCAGGTCATTGAACTCGGCGGCCGTTGACATACGGCCGAACGTCCGGATAGAGAGCTCGACATTGTAGCCCTCGATGAGCCCCGAGGGAAGCTCGACATTCTCCCGATTGAGAGCGTTGCGGACATCGAGCGGCGTAAGGCCATGCGCGGCCAGCCGGACCGGATCGATATTGAGGCGCATGGCGTAGCGCTTCTCGCCCCAAATCCGGATTTCAGCCACGCCCGGAACGGTCTGCAGGCGCTCCTTGAAGATATCGTTCGCTACCGCGGAAAGATCCAGCAGGCTTCTGCGATCACTCTGCACAGTAATGGAGAGGATGTTGCTTGCGTCGGCGTCGGCTTTCGAAACCGTGGGCGGGTCGACATCGGGCGGGAGGCTGCGCAGAGACCGGGACACCCGGTCGCGAACATCATTGGCGGCCGCTTCCATATCGACACCCAGCTCAAACTCGACCGTAATCGTGCTGCGGCCGTCGCGGCTGGTCGAGGTGAGCGAACGGATGCCGGCGATGCCGTTGACCGACTCCTCCAGCGGTTCGGTGATCTGCGACTCGATGACGTCGGCATTGGCCCCCGTGTAGCTGGTCGAGACCGTCACGATCGGCGGATCGACACTGGGGTACTCACGCACGCCGAGGAATAGGAAACCGATCGCACCGAAAAGCACGATCAGAATCGACAACACGGTGGCGAGCACCGGCCGTTCTATACAGAGGGCTGATATGTTCACGTTACGGTTTGACTTCCGGCGCGGGCCTGGTTTTCAGCTCCACCGCCTTGCCGTCATTGAGCTGCATCAGGCCGGTGAGAATGAGGGTGTCGTTCGGCTTGAGGCCGGATGTGATCTGCACTGTCCTCTCGCTCCGGATGCCGGTGACGACACGGACTGATCTGGCTGTGCCATTCTCGGCGATGAATACCTTCTCCCCCTCCAATTCGGGGATGAGGGCCTCGGCGGGGATCACGACCGCGTCGGCAATACGCTCGACGGTAATCTCGACCTTGGCGAATGCCCCGGGGATGAGCACTCCCTTCGGATTGGGAGCGGTCGCCCGGGCTTTGAGCGTACGGGTGGCCGGATCGACCTTGGCTTCGACCGCGTACACGGAACCCTGATACACTTCCCGGTTCTCGGTTACCTGAAGTGTAATCGGGGTGCCGGGAGTCAACAGGCCGGCGTACTTCTCGGGAATGGAAAACTCGACCTTGATCGGATCGGTGTCCTGCATCGTCGCGATCAGCGTGCCGGGGGAGAGGACAGAACCTTCACTGATATAGCGCAGGCCGATCTTGCCGTCGAACGGCGCCCGGATCTCCGTCTTGGCCAGCTGGGATTGAATCACTTCTTCCTCGGCCCGGACAATGTCGAGCTTGCTGGCGATGCGATCATACTCCTCCTGAGTGATCCCCTTGGCGTCGAACAACGCCCGGGCGCGGCGTTCTTCATCGACAGCCAGCTTCTCCTCGAACTGCTTGCGTTTGAGCTGGGCCTGCAATTCCTGATCGTTGATCTTCACCAGGAGGTCTCCGCGCCCGACCGCCGCACCTTCGTCGAAGTGTACCTTCGTAACCCGGCCGGAAATCTCCGGCTTCAACTCGACTTCCTCGTTGGCCAGAAGGGTACCGGTCGTGAATATGGTATTCTCGATAGGCTGGGTCTGGATGACCAGCGCCTCGACCGGCGTCGCCCCCCCGCCCCGACGAGAGCCGGGCGTCGGCGTACCGTCGCTCGTGCCGC
>JBGSIV010000245.1:0-10496 GCA_041742355.1 Candidatus Zixiibacteriota bacterium | reverse complement strand
GATGCCGTCGACGGCGGCGACATAGCCGAACTGCTCGTCGGTCACGTACTGCACCATGTCGTCGGTGTAGGCGTCGGGGCGGCCGGCGGCGGCATAGGCCGCTTTGATGGTCTCGCGGCCGGCGGTCATAACGAGTGACCGGGACACGGGCATGCGAATCTTCGTGTCGTAGGTAGCGATCTGCTGGGCAACGCGGCCGAGGATAGTGATCGAAGCCAGGGTCTGAACGTCGTCCATGTCCTGGATGCCGGGTATGTAGAGGATGGGGCGGCCCATTTCGGTGGCGCGGCCGATGGCTTCGTCGACGGCCTCGAGGCCGGCGATGCGTCGGACAAACAGGTTCCGGCCGGACTTGGCGGCCTGGATGAAGTAGATCACGGCGCCGCCGATGACCAGCGCGAGGACAAAGAGCCATTTGCGGCCGAAGTTGATCCACTCCCGCTCGGGGGAAATGGGCTGGGTCCGGGGGGACGCGGCGGAGGAATTGACGGAGACGGCGGCGACATAGTACTGGTAGGTGGAGTCCCGCTCCAACTGGTCGTCGATGTAAGCGGCGGTCTGCGCCACGACGGCGCCGATGGAATCGAATGGGCCGCCGTTCGCGCTGCGGTATATGGTGTAGCCGAGCACCGTGCCGTCGACCGGCTGGTCATCGATCGAGGGGATCCACTGCAGGTCGAGCCGCTCGCCGTCATCGTAGTCGTGGTCCTCGGCGATGACGGAGGTGGGCGGGGCGACGATGATCGGGGTGGTGTCGGCTGCGGCGAGGGTAGTGTCGAGGGAGGCGGAGTCGGGAAGTTCCTGCGCGGAAGTGAGGTTTGCGCCGAGGAGCAGGGCGGCAAGCAGGAGGAGCCGGAAGGACCGGCCGAGAGGCGATATTGTCGGACCGTGCGTCTTCATTGTATCAACCCCAGCCAGTCGCTGAAGAGGAAATCGAGGCGTCCAATCAGGAGCGACATACGGCTCATGACGGTGTATCCGAAAGAGGCTCCGAAGGTGACCATCAAGAAGAAGATGCCGACCCGGGCCGTTTTGCCGAAGGCGCCGGTGTGTTCTTTGCTGAAGAAGAAGTACACGAGGCCGGAGAAGGTGCCGATGAAGACGACCGTGTTGCCGACGACGTCGGCGAAGGAGGCGTCGTAGTTTTCGCCGAGCAGCGGGCGGAGGGTGTCCTCGATCTGGACCATGACGTTGGAGGCGAAGTAGGTGACCAGGTAGAGGCCGGCGGTGGCGCCGACGATGAAGGCCAGCGGCCAGCGCGACACCCAGCCGATTTTGGGGAACAGGCGCATGAGCATGAGCAGGCCGAGGAAGCCGCCGAAGAGGAGCATGAACCAGTCGGGCGAGCGTTCGGCGCCGGCGGGGGGAAAAATGCCTTCCCAGAATTTGCCGACGAGGTTGTCCCACACGTAGGTGACGAACCAGTAGCCGGCGGAGATGCCGACGAAGATTGCCTCGCACACTTTGTACCAGGGGTTATCGCGGTAGAGGAACGAGACTATGCCAAGGGTGAGCAGGGCCGCGACCCAGAGCGCGAAGTGGTTCATGAATCCGCCTTCCATGGCCGGCTACCTCTTCCCTTTCCGTTCGATGGTGAAGTAGGCCACGTTGCCGATGAAAATGAAGGCGATGACGACCATGTGGGCGAAAGACTGCGAGAGCATGAAGCGGGTGCCCTTGTCGATCTGGTCGGTGATCTTTTCGAATTCGGCCGCGCCGTTCATACCGCCGAGGATACCGATGATCTGTCCGGAGCGGACGTAGGGGTACATTTCGGTGACCTGGACGGCGGTGTTTCCCGCGCCGAGGTTGAGGCCGTAGCGATCGACGGCGACGAGCACCCATTCCTTGGTGCCGGGGTATCCGGCGGACAGGTTGAAGGAGTAATCGATGTTGCTGAAGTTGCGGACATTGCGAACCAGCGGGAGGCTGTCGTACGGGGTGCCGTAGATGTCGGCCGGGAACATGGAACGGATGCTCGAGCCCATGCGCTGGATGACGAATTCGTTGCCGGACTGGAAGCCGAGGTTGACGTAGTCGACGCCGTAGCGGAGGTTCATCTGTTTGAATTCGTCTTCGGCGAGAATCTTGTTGAGGGCGAGGTTGGCCTGCTGGGGGCCCTGCGGCCAGAGTCCGATGACGATGACTTTGAGGTCGTTGTGGAAAGCGTAGCGGAAGAAGGTCTCGGCCATGGGCTGGAGTTCCGGGGCCGAGGGGGGATCGTAGTCGAAAGTGGCGAGGACTTTGGAGCCGGGCGGCAGTGCGGCCAAGCCGTTGTAGAGTGTCTGCACTTCCGGGGAGATGCTGATTTTCTGGGTGAGGCTCATGAAGAGGGGCAGGGTCACGGCGATACCGATGTAGAGGTAGACGATGCGCCGTTCGGCCTGATGGCCCTGGATAGTTCGTATGAGGATCCAGGCGAGCGAGGCCGCGATCAGGATGATGACGACGACGGAGGCTGCGGTTCCGAGGACGATCGGCGGGAACCAGTCGGCGCGCCGTCCGATGTACGCGACAATAGCCAGCAGCAGCAGGACGGCACCGACGATGAATTCGGGGATGCGATGTTTGGTGGCGGGTTCGTTCACGGCCTACTCCCCTCCCAGGTAAGAGCGTTCGATGCCGAGGATGATGCGCACGGATGTCGAGACGAGGCCGAGGGCGATGCCGATCATGATGGCGCGCTGGCCGGCGGTGTTGGGGATGTTCATGATCCAGGTGGCCAGGTGGGACATCTGCATGGATTCCGGCAGGAAGCCGGTGAGGACATCGCCGACCGGGACGCGTCCCAGCATGACGAAGAACGCCGCCAGCAGAAGGAGAGTCGCTTCGAAGTTCCGGGCGCGGAAGGCGCGGTAGGAAGCCGAGGCGACGAAGAAGGCGAGGATGGCGAACATGGTGGAGGACAGCGGCGAGTAGACGTAGTCATACAGCCATGAGAAGCCGGTGCCCGTGTCGCGGAAGTCGCGTCCTTCGGCGAGCCCGATGACGGTGATGAGCGCGAAGCAGGCGATGGTGATGAGCGCGTAGATCCAGTCGCCTTTGCGCGAGATCACTTTGAGGACGGACATTTTCATGAGGTTCAGGGCGCCGAGGAGGATGGCGCAGGAGGCAACGATGCTGAACCAGTCGGAGAACCAGTCCGACATGCGTCCGAACGGGTAGTGTGGGATGAAGTACTGGACGATGAAGACGATGCCGACAATGCCAGTGATCAGGAGGGGTATTTCGCGCCGCATATCAATCGATCACGGTAAAGAGTTTAGACACATCCCAGATGTGCAGGGTTTCCAGGATGATGCCGATGGCGATGGCGACGAGGATGAGGCCCTTGCCGACATCCTGCCCCTTGAGCGAGCCGAGCTGGCGCGGTTCCTTGCTCAGGTAGGCGGAGGCGGCGAAGAGTTCCTCGCCGATCAGCGTGTAGTCGCAGGCGGCGACGAAGAAGGGGAGCTGGGAGGGCTGCCCGGTGCCGGCGATCTGGATGGCTCCGACGCTGTTGCCTGTCTCCGCGAGGACGAGCGCCTCGGCGTAGAACGAACCCATGAGGAAGATGGTGGCGGGGCGTTCGCGCACGACCATGCCATCGATAGCGGCGGCATAGCCGAACTGGTCATCGGTGAGGTATTTCACCTGGTCATCGTTGTAGGAATCGGTGCGGCCGGCTTTTATGTAGGCTTCTTTGACGACCTCGCGGGAGGTGACCATTACGAGGGAGCGAGAGACGGGCACCTCGAGGTGGGTTTCGTACTGGGCTGCGAGTTCGGCGACGCGGCCGAGGATAGTGATGCCGGCGAGGGTCTGGACGTTGTCCATGTCCTGTGAGCCGGGGATGTAAAAGATCTTCTTCCCCATTTCGGTGGCGCGGCCGACGGCTTCATCGACGGCTTCGAGGCCGGCGATTTTGCGGATGAAGATCTCGCGGCCGGCGCGGGCGCGCTGGATGTAGAAGATGATGAGTCCGGAGAGGATGAGGACGCCGACGAGGACGCGGGAGCGGCCGGTGTTGAACCACTGGGCGTGCGATTCGACCGGTCCGACGACGTCGGATTCGACCGTGGTTTCGGTGAGGGTGATGCCGTTCTCGCGCAGGGTGTTGAGGGCTGCTACTTTATAGAAGTAGACGCGGTCGTCCTCGACGTTGCCGTCTTCGAAGCGGTTCTGACCGGCGGTGGCGTTGCCGATTTCGGTAAACGGGCCCGGGCCGTCGGCGGCGCCCTCGGCGCGCAGGATCTTGTACTCGGTCACGCGCCCCGCGGCATCATCGGTCGACAGCTCCCATGATATAGTAATTGCGCCGCCGGCGTCGTTGGGCCGGTCGATGGCGGTGACAGCGGTCGGGGGAACCGGGGCAAGGGGGGTGGCGGTGGCTTCGCCGGTGGAGTCAGTCAGAGGTGGGGCAGGTTGGTCCTGGGCGAACGTCAGGGGCGCAAAAACAGCCAGGGCAAGCAGAAAGGCGGCGGACAGGAAGGCCGAGCGGGAGGATTCGGCCAGGTGGTCGAGGCATTTAAGCAAACTGTTCACCCTTCTGCAATGGCATCATACGGGGTTCCATCGGCGTTTCCAGGGAGTGACGTACGACCCCGGCAAGTTGTTTAATCGCCAGCCACTTCCGTCACGAGTACCGGTTCTCACCGAGGGCATGCGAGATACTCGCAGAATCTATTTGCGGTGAGCTTCCAAGTCAAGCGAAAAGTGGCCGGGCCCAGGGAGCGCAGCTGCTTGCGACAAGGGGACATACCGCAGATTGCGGTCGGGCCCGGCAAGGCGTAAGCTGTGTCGCGCGGGGCGGGGAAAAATCGCTGTTTACATCGCTGAACGGGCAGGTTATACTAACCGTCTTGACAAGTACCCGGCATCGTCTATCTTTGCCGGGAGGCGCAGTGGTGCGCCATGGATTTGGTAATGAGAGTAGAATCATAACGGTAGGAATATTGATGGCAAAATTTGACAACCCCAACGATATCAAGGTTATCGTCGCCACCGACTGCTGTTCCACCACGACCAAGGCGATTCTGATCGAGTACGTGGACGGGGAGTACCGTCTGACGACTCGCGGCGAAGCGCCGACGACGGTGGAAGCGCCGTTTGAAGATGTCACGATGGGCGTGCTGAACGCGGTGGCGGAAGTGGAAGAATTGTCGGGGCGGAAGCTGATTGACGATGCGGGCCGGATCATTTCGCCGGCGAAGGGGAATATCGGGACGGATGTGTACATTTCGACGTCGTCGGCGGGCGGCGGTCTCCAGATGATGGTGGCCGGCGTGGTGCGTTCGATGACGGCCGAATCGGCCGAGCGGGCGGCGCTGGGCGCCGGAGCGATCGTGATGGATGTGATTGCGTCGAACGACCGGCGTCTCCCCCACCAGCAGATCGAGCGTATCCGCCACCTTCGTCCGGACATGATACTCCTGTCCGGGGGGATCGATGGCGGGACGACGACGCACGTGGTCGAACTGGCCGAGTTGATTTCGGCGGCCGATCCGCGTCCGCGGCTGGGGTCGTCATACAAGCTGCCGGTGATTTACGCGGGCAACAAGGAAGCGCGCAAGGCGATCGAGGATACGCTGGCGGATGAGGTCGACCTGAAGGTGGTCGACAATCTTCGTCCGGTGCTCGAGCGCGAGAACCTCCTGCCAGCACGCGAGGAAATTCACGAGCTGTTCATGGAACACGTGATGGCGCAGGCGCCGGGTTACAAGAAGCTGATGTCCTGGACGGATGCGCCGATCATGCCGACGCCGGGGGCGGTCGGTCTCATTATAAAGACGATTGCCGACCAGTATAATATCGAAGCGGTCGGCGTGGATATCGGCGGCGCGACGACGGACGTCTTCTCGGTGTTCCGTCCGGGGGGCGCGGACGGCGTGTTCAACCGGACAGTGTCGGCCAACCTGGGCATGTCGTACTCGATCTCGAACGTGTTTGCCGAGGCGACGCTGCCGATGGTGATGCGGTGGGTGCCGTTCAAAATGGACGAGCGGGACCTGCGCAACCGGGTGAAGAACAAGATGATTCGTCCGACGACGATTCCCCAGTCGATGGAGGAGCTGATATTCGAACAGGCGATCGCCAAGGAGGCGCTGCGACTGGCGTTCATTCAGCACAAGAATTTCGCCACCGTGCTCAAGGGTGTGCAGCAGCAGCGGACGATCGCGGATGCGTTCGAGCAGACGGCCTCGGGCAAGTCGATCGTGAACATGATGTCGCTGAACATGCTGATCGGTTCGGGGGGCGTGCTGTCGCATGCGCCGCGGCGGCAGCAGTCGGCGCTTATGCTTATCGACGCCTTTATGCCGGAGGGGGTCACGCGGCTGGCGGTGGACTCGATCTTCATGATGCCGCAGCTGGGTGTATTGACGGAAGTTCAGCCGAAGGCGGCGACGGAGGTGTTCGAGAAGGACTGCCTGATCCACCTGGGCACGTGTGTCGCGCCGCAGGGCACGTTCAAGAAGCCCGGGCCGGTGATGAAGTACCACATTTGCCTGCCGACGGGGGATGTATCCGGCACGCTGAGCAGCCTCGAGATGAAGAAATTCCCGCTCGGTGTGGCGGAGAACGGTTTGCCCCTGAAAGTCAAGGCGGTGTTCGAGCCGGAGCGTGGCTTCGATGTCGGGGCCGGCAAGGGGGCCAAGCTGGAGACCGAAATCACGGGCGGCGTGGTCGGGATCATTCTCGACGGGCGCGGCCGGCCGTTCGATCTCTCGGAGCTGTCCGAGGATGAGCGGGTGAACAACCTGAAGAGGTGGATGACCGAGCTGGACATCTATCCGGCTGAGAAAATGTAATGAAGAGCACTATCTTTTTGATCGCGCTGCTGACTGTGGCGGCGCTGCCGTTGACGGGGCAGGCCGGGACGTATGTCAGCCTCACGGGAGATTTCTATTTCGAGTACCCTTCGGAGTGGATGCAGGTCGACAACCGGGTGGTTGATGCGCACCTTCTGGCCAACCAGGCGGGAAAGTCGACGCTCGAGTATGAAGCGGCCTTCTCCCCCGTTTCGTCGGTGCCGTTTTTCAGCGGCGCGTACTTCATCATGACGGTGGATACGACCGGCGGAGCGTTCACGCAGGCGGAGATCGATTCGACCCTGCGCGACATGAGTCAGAAGTTCGGCACGGACATCCGGTATTTCCCGGTGGCCGACCTGCTGGCGGACATGAAGTCCAACTCGCCGTCGTACGATGCGCAGACGAAGACGATCACGGTCGTGAGCGACATAACCGAACGCGGCGAAGTCATCAAGAAGCTGCTGCTGGCGGTGCGGTTCCATGACAAGGGGTTGGCGACGTTCTACTTCTACGCGCCGGTGGCGGCGTTCGGGGAGGCACTGCCGATCTTCAATGGTGTGCTCGCATCGTTTCATGCCGGCGACGCCGAGCAGATGCTCCCGAAAGAGACGCTGAAAGTGGCGGATATCGAGACCGGAGCGCCAGCTGAGGCGGGCAAACGCCGCCCGTACATGTTCTGGGGCGGAGGGGTGGTCATTGTGCTCATCGTCGCGATGGTTCTTCGCCGTCGGCGCAGACAAAACCGATAAGTCCTGTTTTTGCTATAGAGGAAGGAATTTTATGGCTCATGCCTATACGCCCGGACTGAAGGTCACCGAACGGATGCTCATCGAGAAGCGGCGCATTCTGCCCCTGAAGGGGGAGGTGCTGGTCAAGGTGGGCGACAAAGTGAAGCCCAGTGATGTGGTGGCGCGGACCGAGTTGCCGGGTAATGTGGAGCCGCTCAATATCGCCAACAAGCTCGGTGTGCCGCCGGAAGACCTTGAACTGGTCATGGTCAAGAAGGAAGGCGACCCGATCAAGGCGGGCGAGCCGATTGCGGTCAAAAAGTCGTTCATCAAGTGGTTATCCAGTTCGGCGAGCGCCACGATCGACGGGACGCTGGAATCGATTTCGAGTATTACCGGGCAGGTGCTGCAGCGCGGCATGCCGATTCCGGTCGAGGTGCGCGCGTATGTCAGCGGCGAGGTGACCGAGGTCGTTCCGCGGGAAGGGTGTGTCGTTTCGACGTACGCCTCGTTCGTGCAGGGGATTTTCGGCATCGGCGGCGAGACGCAGGGGATAATCAAGGTGGTGGTGCCGAACAACCAGACGCCGCTCGAGGAGAGGCTGATCACCGATGACCTCAAGGGTATGGTGGTGGTCGGCGGGTCGATCGTGACGGCCGATGCATTGAAGAAGGCGATCAAGATCGGCGTCAAGGGGATCGTGACGGGCGGGTTCGACGACAAGGACCTGCGCGATTTCCTCGGCTACGATATCGGCGTGGCGATCACCGGTTCGGAAGAGATTGGCTGCACGCTGGTGGTAACCGAGGGTTTCGGGCCGATTGCGATGGCCGAGGCGACGTTGAATCTGCTGAAGCGCCACGAAGGGGAGCTGGCCTGTATCAACGGGGCGACCCAGATTCGTGCCGGCGTGATTCGGCCGGAGGTGGTTGTTCCGGCGACCAGGGAGGGCAAGGTCGAGAAGCAGGCGGCCGCCACGATCAGCGGGCTGGCGATCGGTTCGCCGGTGCGCGTGATCCGGCACCCGTACTTCGGCCACATCGGCACGGTGACCGGGTTGCCGTCGCCGCTGACGGTCCTGGAGTCCGAGTCCAAGGCTCGCGTGCTCGAGGTGGAGTTCGGCGACGGGAAGCGGGCGGTCGTGCCGCGCGCCAATGTCGAGATGATCGAAGGATAGTTTTCTGCGGACAGCAGCGGCTGTGTCGCGGTGTCGATAGAACGAATAAGGCAGGACCATCGGTCCTGCCTTAACCATTTGTGGTCCGCTGTTTCGGGAGGAGCGAGCGGGCGAGTGGGGGATCAACCTCTCCCGAAGAAGGCGCTGCGGATGCCCTCGGCCAGCCCGCGGATGTTGCCGGTCAGCATGATCCGCCAGTTGGCGTCGGATTTCTTCACCGAGACAACGTCAACGTCGCTGATCATCGGCTGGCCCATGTAGGCGGCCTGGGTGCGGGTGACGACGTGGGTGAGGGTGTCTCCTTCCGGCACTCCGCCGATGACGGTCGAGGTCATGCCGCTGAGGCTCTGGCGCAGGTCGGGAACGATGGAGGTCAGCACGTTCATGGCCTGCGGGTAGAACTGTGCCGGTTCGAGCTGGTCGATTCCGGCCAGTTGCTGTTTCAGGCTGTCGGGAACCTGGGCGACGCCGGTGGTGTCCTGCGCGATGGATTCCTGGAAGCCCTGCATGACGGGCAGGAGGATTTCCTTGAATTCGGTGAGGGCCTCGGGGTGCATGACAGAGGCCATCTTTTGAAAATCGCCCGCCTTGAGGGCGTCAGTCCACTCGCGGACGACGTCGACAGGCGCTTTGTTGTCCTGAGAGGAACAGCTGACGGTCAGGCCGACGACGAGCAGGCCCATAAGAACGTAGTGCGTAGCTTTCATGTATTCCTTTCGGTTCAAGTTATCGCGACAAAGTAGCGGGGCTGGTCGGCGCTGGCAAGCACTAAAGATGGCGCCGAAAAAGATCCGGCCGGCATGGGTATCAGCCGGAGCCAACGCTCCCTGTCGGAGGAGAACCGTGCCTTGAGCAATCTTCCGACTGAGTTACTTCAGAAGAAGCATCTTGCGCGTTACGTTCTGACCATCGACGGTGAGGCGGTAGAAGTAGATGCCCGAGGCGACGCGGCGGCCGGAGGAGTCGGTGCCATCCCACACGACGCTGTGCCGGCCTCTCCCCTGCCGTGAATCCACGAGGGTAGACACGTGCTGCCCGACGGCATTTGTTACGGACAGAGTGACCGCTCCGGTTGACGGGACATCGTAGGCGATGGTCGTGGTCGGGTTGAAGGGGTTCGGGTAGTTCGGCAGGAGAGCCGGCGTGGCCGGGAGGAGGGGTTCGGGATCGGTGATGTCGGTGGGGTCGAGGGGGGCGTACAGAAGCCCGGTGAAGTGGGCCAGGTAGAGACGACTGTCGAACGCGATCATGTCGTAGGCGGCGACGGTGGCAAGGTGGTCGCGCAGTTGCCAGGAGAGGCCGTCGTATTCGTACAAGTAGGTTCCGTGGGTCAGGTACGCGAGCATGCCGAAGGTGTGTTCGGGCGTGACGATCAGGGCGCCGTCGCCGGCGGGGTTCCAGGGACCCGGAAAGGTGGTCCAGGTCAGGCCGGTGTCAGGGCTGGTGAACAGGCCGGTGGTGCCGCTGCCGAGGAGGGTGGCTCCGGAGCGGTCGAAGTCGAGCATCGCCGTGCCGGCGCCGGACATATCGGTGATCAGTATGGCTTCCCAAGTGCTTGTGCCGGAGGCGTTGCGGTAGATGTAGGCGCTCTGGCCGGCGCCGGCGAAGAGGAAACCGTCGAAGTTGTACAGCGTGTAAACATCCCACGCCAGATTCCACGGCAAGCCGGTGCGGAAGGGTTGCCAGGTAGTGCCGCCGTCAAGTGAGAGGACCCAGACGCCGGCGCCGGAGGTGCCTATGTACAGGCTGTCGCCTCGGGCGGCGAAAGCGGTGATGGCGAGCGAGCCGGCGCCGCTGAGC
>JBGSIV010000244.1:0-28394 GCA_041742355.1 Candidatus Zixiibacteriota bacterium | reverse complement strand
CAGGGTCGATCTCGAAAATCAGCTGGAGCATGTCGAGCACGGCGGGGTAGTACTCTTTGGCGTAGAAGCTCCGCGCCTGCGCCATGTAGGTATCGATCATCAGGTTCAATTCGTTCTGGCGTTCGCGCAGTCCCTGCTCGTGCTCCTGCTGAATTCGGCGGGAGTTTTCAATCGCGGCGATCGTCCCGATGATCTCCGGATTCTGTTCGTCGAATGCCAGGGCGCGCTGGTAGTACGTGAGGGCGGAATCAAGGCGGTACTGCTGGTAGAACATTTCGGCCCGGTCTTTGTACATCTGGAACTGCCGCTGCCGCTCTTCGGCCAGGAGGACGGTTCCCTTGCGCACTTCCTCGGTGCGCACGGCCGCCCGCTGCTCGGGGATCGATGCCCCGATGTTGTAGGTGAGCGAGAAGCGGTGAGAGTCGTCGATGTAATCCATCACCTTGTAGGCGTAGTCGATCAGAAAGCGTCCCTGCCGGAGGCCGGCGCCGAACACCACGTTGTCCCGGTCGTAACCGGCGCGCAGCGCATAGGTGCCGTCGAACAGGAGTTCCCCGCCGGAGTGCACCCGCAGGTCGCGAGCCTCGATCTTTTCCAATTCGAACGACAGCAGGGCCACGACCTTGGGCGAGAGGTGCAGGTCGCGCAGCGCCAGTCCGCCCGCCACAGAGGTCGGGAGCGTTTCTTCGGCATCCTTGAGATTGAGCGTAGCAGGTACGATATCGCGGAGCATCAACCCCAGCGAGAGTTTCGCGGTCGGCCGGGCGACCATCCCGAGGTCAAGGCCCACCCCCCAGTCGGAGTACATGTCCAGCGACTGGTAGGCGATCTTCAGGGACGCCCCGGCGGCGAATCGACTGCGAATCTGCCGACCGTAAGAGACGACAAACTGGGAGTAGGAGTAGTCGAAGGTGCCGATCTCGACGAATCCTTCGCGTTTGATGATGTCGTTGGTGCCGACGCGCATCAGGCCGAGGCCAAAGCCGCCGAGCGAGACGGTCGGATAGACCCAGGAAGCATAATCGTATATCGAGCCCTCGAACAGGGTCATGTGCATCAGAGAGACCTGGTGGTAATCCAGCAGTGAGAGTCCGGCGGGGTTGTAGTACAAGGCGGAGGCATCGTCGGCCAGCGAGGTGAATCCGCCGCCGAGTCCGAGCGCCCGGGCGCCCGCGCCAACTGTGAAAGGTGGCTCCTGCCCGGCATCGCCGGCCAGCGTCACACCCGCCAGCAGCATCAATCCCGCGCACCATGCGACTGCTTTGCGCATTCCGGAGATCACTTCACCACCGCCACTTTCATTCTGGCCGTCTCCCCCGTGGCCACTACCCGCAGGGAGACGATATAGACACCGTTACTGATCATCCCGCCTTCATTGTTGCGTCCGTCCCATTCGATCTGGCGCTCGCCGATCAGCGCGGCATCGGAGGGTATATCCTCCGCGTATACCTCTTCCCCGGTCAGGGTGAAGACGCGGAACTCCACGCGCGAGGGTTTGTCCAGATCGTACGCAAATACGGCCGGCTGTTCGAGCGGATTGAACGGGTTGTTTTCGATCACAAACGATTCTTCGAGTCCGGCGCCGTGGACCACATATGTGCGGGAGAAGAGTGCCTGGCCATCGGGGCCCTGAACCAAGACGGGGTTGCCGTCCTGCGGCCCGCCGCTGAAAACCGCGTCGATATCCTGCGTTCCGAAGGAAATCACAAAGGTGCTGGGGGTACGTTCGGTGAATCCCAGGTTGAAATCGAGCGATCTGGTCTGGCCCGAAGCGATGGCGAAATTCTCGAAGTTAACGAGCATCCGTTCGCTGAAGAGGAGTTGGACCGGCACCTCGGACGTCCCCTCGATAATCGCGGACATCTCCGGATTCACGAGCGAGGCGGCGCTCACCGGATCGCCCGCCATGTCTTTGAAGTCCAGGGCGATGCTCTCAAGGCGAACCTGCGTCAGCGACGACGTGCCGCGGTTGGTCAGGGAGATCCGGAACAGGTTCTTGGAATCGGCAGCGCGTATGAGATTCGAACCGAGCGGCTCCACTGACGCGAAAAGGTCGACATCCTGGGACTCCACGCGAATAGTGAACGAGAAGGTTTCCCGGTCGATTTCGGCCGGGGCGCCGATGTTCAGGTCGAAGGGAACGGAGAGCAGGTCGAACTGGAAGAGCGCCGAGGTATCGAACGAGGGCGAAGTGAACAGAAATTCTTTGTGTGGCCCGACGAGGATTGTCCCGGTCAGTGTATCGTTCGTTCCGAATTCGACTCCACCGGTGGTGAGACGGTAAGATCCCGACCCGGTCGAGGCCTCCCCATTGTTGTTGATTTCGACCGTCAGGCCGAACGGAGATTGGTGGTCGACGATGCCGTTGGCCACGCCGAAGAGGGTGTACTCAAGAACCAGCCGGGCCGGTGTTTGGATGCGCACGAGTGCAAGGTCGTCCTCGGGCGGCTGCAGGAAGACCTGCTCCAATTGGACCGAGCGAATGTTTAGCCGGAAGATTTCCGCGGCCGTCGGTGTCGCGGCCGCCACGCAGTCGAAGAAGACGTCAACGGTGTCCTCGGCTTCGATGAGGTCGAGCACGATCGAGGAATCAAACGTGGAGGCTCCATTAGACGTGAGGGCCAGCCTGACCGGACCCAGGGGGGTTGAGGACAGGTTGGCGACCAGTCCGTGCAGTTGGAAGGACTGGCCGGTGTTGACATTGGGGGCATTCGGTGCGATCACCTCGAGCGCGACGACCTGCGCCACCGGCAGATCGCGCACTTCGACCGTCTCCGTGCCGAAACTGAATGCGAAGGTGTCGAGCGCCGCGGCCGACGGAATGCGGAGCACCAACAGACCCGTTGCCGATAGAAAGTTACCGAGCTGGGTTTCGGGAATGAACACCGACTCGGTCTGGATGAGATTCTCGCCAATCACCAGAGGACCGAGGCTGCTGATGAGACTGGTGGACGCTGAGAAGGCGGTCCCCTGCACGGTGATTGAGGAGGTTGACGGAACCACCTCCACTTCGTAGGAACTGCCGAGGTTGACGCGGAACAGGAACGACGCCTGGCTGCCTGCTGCGACGACGCGCGGCGACAGCGTCGCCTGAACATAGGCCAAATCCACCAGCGGAAGGACAAGGGTCGGATTGGCCGACACCTGCAAGGTGAAGCGGTCGCCGGCGGAATACAGGACGTAAGCAATTTCAAACGTAAAGGAACCGAGCGGGAGCATCTGCTCCAGTTGGAGGGTCGCCGGAATGTTCTCGTAGAAGATCGTGTCTCCCGAAACGGAGGAGGGGCCGATGCGCCCCTGGAACAGCTCTCGGCCGTCGGGGAAGGTCACCCTCAGCCCGGAGCTGTCGACCGAAGCTCCGTTGAGGCCGCTGGCCAGGATTGCGAAGGTCAGCGGGAACGGGCTGCCGGGGTAGATCGTGTCGGGGCCCACGGTGGGCGAAGCGAGGCTCAGGAGCACCGGCTGCACGAGGTCAACCGCGACCGTCCGCTCGGCGGTCACGGGGTACTCTGCACCGCTGACCGAGAAGGCGGTTTCGAGGTGGACCTGCAGGGTGTCCTGCATGAGGCTGTCGGCCCCCACCGGGAGTTCCATGGTGATGGTTTCGAGCCGTCCGCCGGAGGTGCCGGCGACGTCACTTGAGTCGCGCCCGCCGTGCGCCCGCAGCGCGGACACCGCTCCGACCAGCCTGCTTGGTGCAAGCAGTCCGTTGTTGCGCACCTGCACTTTCACCGCACTGATACTGCCCGCACGAAGCCGGGACAACGGGGTGTCGTCGCCCCCGAGCACCTCGACGATATCATAGCCACTGAACGACACAGCTTCCCCGCTTGAAAAGACGCCGCCGATAGTGGCTGTGAGAACCGTCTGGGCCGAGTGACCGTGATACGTCACGCCGGCTGCCGCAATATCTATGATGCCGTTGCCGAACAGGTTGTTGTCATCGAGAATCGACGGGGCAAGAACACCGGCCTCGCACGACAGGTGCAGCGGTTCGGCGGCGAGGTCATGAGCGGTTCGAAGGTTGCCGTATGCGTCTCGCAGCGTCGCGGTCACCGGTCCGAAGAGCGGCTGATCCACCAGTTGCTGCAAGGGGATATCGAGGTCAATAAGAGCAAGCGGACCGGGGAGGACGGTGATCAGGCCACTCTCCGCTTCAAAGCCGCCGTACGAAGCTTTCACCCTGACCGTGCCGGCAGTCGTAGCCAGGAGGAGGCTGCCGTCCAGATCGCCGATCGGGTCAGATCCGGCTTTCAGCGACCACACCGCCCCGAGGTCGGAAATCATGTTGCCGAAGAGATCGACGCCGCCCGCTGATAACGAGACCATGGTTCCGGCCGGTACCGTCGTGTCCATTGCCGGCCGCACCCAGAGCGACTGCAGGCCGAGCGGATGCACCCGAAACGGCGTCGACAGTGCCGGGCCCGCCATGATATCGCCGGCGTTGTCGTAGGCCAGTGCGGCTAGGTGGTAGATTCCGGCGAGGCGAGTGTTGATCACATCGGCTATTACGATAGAGAAGACAATGGTCGAGTCAGTATTGATCGGGCCGCTGGTGAGCCGTGATTTGTCGATGCCGATAGTAATGGTATTGTTGGCAATGACTGTCGAGTTGACGGTGAAGAGCAGCTCGGGATGGTCATCGGTCAGTTCGCCTGCCTCCGCCCGGGTCAGGTCAAATTCGTCGGGAAAGGCCACCACAAATCCGCCAAGGTGCAGGGCAAGCTGGCTCGTTTCCGAAACCCGGAAGACCAGGGCGTAACGAGCTGTATCGGCGACCAGAGTGTCAGCCAGTTCAATGTCGAATTCGTGGAATCGCCCGGGAGCCACCGGAATGGGTGTAGTCAGGGCTTGGTCGAGCGTCTGGCGAAGCAGGGCGCTGTGTGTCTCCGAAACCAGCTGGAGGTCGGCAGAAAGCAGACTGCCAGCGGCGAGGAGGACAAAGATGACTGTGACCAGGGCCAGTTTCATTTATCAGTTTACATCGTAGTCAAGTTCAGAGGATGCGGCACACCTTGTCCCTGCAAAAAGCAAAGCATATGCCCTGTTTTGGATTAGGTGGGATTCTGTGACGGGAAATATGTTCCCTCAGCAGAGATCTGCGTGCACCGACGCAACGGGTTATGGAGCAGCAGGTTACAAAAGTGACCGGAAGTCCTGACGTAGCCCTTCGCCGGAAATGAAAGCGGCCGGCCCGAGAGTTCTTCGGACCGGCCGGACATTATGCACGAACATGCTCAAATTGGCTATGGTTTTGCAGGGACGGTCGATCCGGCGTTAATCGCTTCGGCCGCCGAAACCGTGTTCGACATGAGAAGCGCGATGGTCATGGGGCCGACGCCGCCGGGCACCGGAGTGATCCACGACGCCTTTCGGGCGCAGGCTTCGAAGTCGCAGTCTCCCACGAGGCGGTAGCCTGATTTTTTCGATGCGTCCTCAACCCGATTCACGCCGACATCGATCACTACTGCCCCCTCTTTCACCATGTCGCCCGTGATCGTATTCGGGTGTCCGATAGCGGCGACCACGAAATCGGCCTGCCGGGTGATCTCGGCCAGGTTCTTCGTGCGGGAATGGGCGACGGTAACCGTGGCGTTGGCCCACTGCGCCTTCTGCACCAGCATTGCGGCGAGCGGTTTACCGACAATATTCGACCGCCCGACCACGACCACCTGCTTCCCTGCCGGGTCGAGCTGGTAGTACTCGAGCAGCTTGACGACGCCATGGGGCGTGCACGGGAGCAAGCGCGGGTAGCCCAGGAGCATCATGCCTACATTATAAGGGTGGAAGCCGTCGACGTCCTTCTCGGGCCGGATGGCCAGGGTAATGGCCATCTCATCGAGGTGCCGGGGAAGCGGCGATTGCACGAGGATGCCGTGGATTTTTGCGCTGCTGTTCAAGTCAGCGACGATGCCGTTGAGTTCTTCCTGGGTGATCCCCGCCGGGCGGGTAATGACCTCGGAGTACAGGCCGATCTCCTCGCACTTCTTGGCTTTTGAGCGAACGTAGGTGGCCGAAGCCGGGTCGTCGCCGACCAGCACCGCGGCCAATCCCGGCTTGATTCCGCGTGCAGCCAACGCCTCAATGCGAGGCTGGAGCCGGTCGAGCACGCTTTGGGCAACCACCTTGCCGTCAATTATGTTGGCAGCCATTACCAGTTCTCCCCACTAGCGTCCCCATCCAGATCGTCGGCCAGATGCGGGACCTCATCGTTATCGGCGCCGGGCGCGATATCGCTCGGCTTAAAGGTGTTGATGTCAAACGGGTACATGATTCGTTCGATTTTGTATGCCCGGCCGGTTTCCGTCTCAAGCGTCACCACCGCACCGGCCAGCCGGCAGTCCCCTTCGGCCGTGTTGAAGCGTTTGGGCATGCCGGTGAGGAAGCGTTGGAGCGACGGTTCCTTGTCCATGCCGATGATGGAGTCGTACGGCCCGGTCATGCCGACATCGGTGACATACGCGGTCCCCTTCGACGAGACGTACTCGTCGGCCGTGGGCACGTGGGTGTGGGTGCCGACCACCGCCGTCACCTGGCCGTCGAGGTAGTAGTGCATCGCCTGCTTCTCGGAGGTCGCTTCGGCGTGCATGTCGATGAAGATCACCTTGGTGTGCTTGCGGGCTTCTTCGACGAGGAAGCGGGCTACCTGGAAGGGACAGTCGATGTCCTTCATGTAGGTCCGGCCCATCAGGTTGATGACCGCGATCTTGATCCCGCCGACATCCTCGATACTCATGCCGCGTCCCGGCACGCCTTCCGGGAAATTGGCCGGGCGGAGCATGCGGTTGTTTTCGCCAAGATAGCGGATGATGTCGAAACGATCCCAGATGTGGTTGCCGGAGGTCTGCACGTTCACTCCGTAGGTGAACACCTTGCGGGCCATTTCGGCCGTGATGCCGAAGCCGCCGGCGGCGTTTTCGGTGTTGGCTATGACGTAAGAGATGTCGTACTTGCGGCGGAGGGGTTTGGTCATGTGCGCGAGAGCCTGGCGGCCGACTTTGCCGCACACGTCGGCGATGAACAAGACGTTGATTTGAGCCATTCCGAGAGCTTTCTAAGGCGGGCCAGCGATTATGTCCGAAGCCGGGGCGCCCACCGCTGCCACCGTCTACGGCCGCAATAACTAAAGGCGGAGTTTACGACAACTCCGCCTTTCATGCAATGACTAAACTGGAGAAACAGCGGACCGGGCGAATAGTTCCTACCGCGCGAATTCCGTTGCCCGCGTCTCGCGCACCACGGTCACCTTGATCTGACCGGGGTACTGCATCTCGCGCTCGATCTTGGAGGCGATGTCGCCGGCGAGAATCGAGGTTCCGAGGTCGTCGAGCGTATCGTTTTCGACGATGACGCGGATCTCGCGGCCGGCCTGGATCGCGTACGCTTTGGCGACACCCTTAAAGCTGTCGGCCAGGGCCTCCAGCTGCTGGAGGCGCTTGATGTACGCTTCGAGCGGCTCGCGCCGCGCTCCCGGACGAGCCCCGGAGATGGCGTCGGCCGCCTGCACGAGCACGGGGTACGGCCCGATCATGGGAACGTCGCCATGGTGCGATTCAATCGCGTTGGCCACTTCCGGCGCTTCTTTGTAGCGCTGGATGAAGTCGGCGCCGATCTGGGTATGGGTGCCTTCGGTTTCCCGGTCGATCGCCTTGCCGATATCGTGCAGCAGGCCGCAGCGTTTGGCCAGCGGGGCATCCAGCTCGAGTTCGGCCGCCATCAGGCCGCAGAGCATCGCGACTTCCTTGGCGTGCGCCAGTACGTTCTGGCCGTAGGAAGTCCGGAAGTGCAGCTTGCCGAGCATCTTGATGACATCCGGGTGCAGGCCGTGGATACCGAGTTCGAAGCAGGCCTGTTCGCCCGCCTCGCGCACGATCACGTCCATCTCCTTCTGCGCCTTTTCCACGACTTCTTCGATCCGGGTCGGGTGGATGCGGCCGTCGGCAATGAGTTTTTCAAGGGCCATGCGGGCGATTTCCCGGCGGACCGGGTCGTATCCTGAGAGGATCACCGCCTCCGGCGTGTCGTCGACAATGACGTCGATTCCGGTGGCGGTTTCAAACGATCGAATGTTGCGCCCTTCGCGGCCGATGATGCGGCCTTTCATTTCGTCGGACGGGAGGTTGACGACCGAGACGGTCGTTTCAACGGTGTGGTCGGCAGCGCACCGGTAAATGGCCGAGATGATGATCTCCCGGGCCTCTTTTTCGGCGTCGGATTCAGCCCGTTCCTTGATTTCCTTCACATACTGCGCGGCTTCCATTTTGGCCGTGTTGATCATGTTGTCCATCAGCTGCCGCTTGGCCTCTTCCGGGGTCATTTGGGCAATCTTCTGGAGCCGCTCGTTCTGCCGGGCAATGATCTGGTCGAGTTCCTCTTCCCGCAGGGTGATTCCTTTTTCCCGGGTCTGCGTCGCGCGTTCCCGATTGGTCAGGTCTTTTTCGCGGGTATCGAGGAGGTCGTGTTTCTTTTGCAGGGAATTGTCGAGGTCGTAAAGCCGTTTTTCCAGGGTGTCGAGTTCCTGGCGTCGCGTGTGGACTTCCTTATCGAACTCCCCCTTGAGTTTGAGGAATTCTTCGCGGGCTTCCAGGCGGGCTTCTTTCCGCCTGATTTCGGCCTCTTTCTTGGCCTCTTCGACCACCCGCTCGGCCTCGGCAGCCGCCGCAGAGAACCGTTCGGCACTCATACGACCGGCCGCGCGCCACGACAGGAAAAACGCCACGCCGCCGACGACAATAGCCAGGGCAACGAGGATGATGATGCTGTTGGCGTCCATTGCGTCCTCCACCCCGGCGCGGTGCGCCGGAGGACTGGTGCATTTATCTCAAAGTTGGGAGTAAGAAGAGAACCGGAACGATCGAATCACTCGGCCGAAGATCAGGCGCCTTCAGACACAACCGGCAGATCGCGTTCGAGTTGCTCCAGGAGCAGATCGAGCCGCGTTTCGACTGTTTTATCGGTCGACGCCAACTCGTCGGATCTCTCCAGCAATTCCGAGGCAATTGACATGGCCGCCAGAATGGCAATCTTGTCTTTCGCCTTCACCTTGCTGACACGCGCGATCTCGGTCATACGCGCATTGACATAATCCGCTACCCGGGAAATATGAGCGGCGTCAGTAACACCGGTGATCGGGTACTCGTCGCCGTATATGTTCACCACAACTACGTTTGCTGCCATATGTTCAGGTACCTGAACGGCCCGATCGGCAGATCGAGCTTGTTCCTTCTTATCCCGCTTACAGTCAATGATTTATAGCAAGGGAGCAGGAATCTGTCAAGATAAAACTTCCTACCCCTCGAGGCGTTCGAGTTCCTCCAGACGCTGCAGCACTCCGGATAGCTTCGATGTCACCAGCGCAGTCCGGTCGGCAGCTTCCAGTTTCAGTTTATGACATTCCCCTCGCAGCGACGTCAACTCCTGCTTCAGACCGTCATTTTCACGGTGAAGCTGTTCGGTCTCCTGCTGGAGAACCTGGTTCTCCTGCCGGAGCTGCTGCAACGTCTCGGTCAGATCTCCGACCATCGACGCCAGCCGATTGAACTTCTCTTCCAGAGTCATTTGTCACGCACCACTGCTTTAAACGTATTCTTGAGCTCGTCGATAACTTTTTGTTGTACCGCTTCGACTTCCTCGCTCGACAGGCTGCGTTCCCGCGAACGATAGGCAATCGCCACCGCAATCGACTTCTTGCCTGCTTCGATCTGCTTGCCGGTGTAGAGGTCGAAGATGTCGACAGCTTCGGCCATCTCCCCCGCCACCGTTTTGATCGACGCCACAATCGCGCCCGCGGGCACCTGCTCGTCGACCACCAGCGACAAATCACGCGGAGCGGCCGGATAGATCGGCAGCGGTTCGTACGTCGACACCCGGCTGCTCACCGCCATCAGCGGTTCGGCGGCCAGTTCGGCCACCCAGACCGGTTGCTTGACATCGACCGACTTCGCCAAGCGTGCCGCCAACTGCCCCACAGTGCCTATCGGCCGACCGTTGAGTTTGACGACGAACGACGCCTGCGGCTCCAGGAAGGCCACCGCTTCCGGCGCGAACTCCAGAGTCGGCCAGTGGAAGTGATCGACCAGCCGATGGATCGCCCCTTTGAGATCATAGAAGTCAAACGGACGGGGTGTTTCCCGCCAGGTATGCGGCGTGCTGCCGGTCACGGCCAGCATGATCCGCTCGTCCTCTATCCACCGTCCGGTCGGGTCGGGTGGGAAATAGACCTTCCCCAGTTCGAACAGCCTGAGATCGAGGTTCCGGTGGGAGACATTGTGGCCGATGATCGTCATTGCCGACAACACCATGCTGTTGCGCATGATATTCAGCTCGGCGCTGGCGGTGCTCACCAACTTCAGTTGCGGAAGGTCCGGGACCACGGCCGAAGCCAGACGGCTGTCGGCCAGACCATGGTGGAGGATCTCGTCGAATCCCGCTCCGGTGAGGATGTGGCGCACCTCATCCTTAAAGCGATCCTCGAAGCGAAGCGGCGTAAACAGCGGCCCGACATTGCTTACGGAATCTTCGACCTGCGCAAACCCCTCGATCCGCACGACTTCTTCGATCAAGTCGATCTCGCGTTCGATATCGGGGCGGAAGGCCGGCACGGTCACTGACAGGGGATCATTCCCCACAACCTTGAACTCCAGGCCGGTCAGGATCTCGCGCATGCGCTCGGCGGGCAGCTGCGTTCCGAGCAGGGCGTTACAGCGCGCCGGCCGCAGAGAAATCTTCTTCGGATCAATCCGGTTCGGGTAGGCGTCGACAATTCCCTCGACCACTTCCCCGCCGCACAATTCGGCGAACAGGCGGGCAGCCCGGTTGATTGCATACTCGATGCCGTTTGGGTCAGCCCCCTTCTCGAAGCGCTGAGAGGATTCACTAACTGTGTCGAGTAGGCGGCGGCTCTTGCGAATCACCGACGGATTGAAGTAGGCGGCTTCGAGCAGGATATTTGTAGTGGTCGGTTCGACTTCGGAGTTCTGCCCGCCCATGACGCCGGCAGCGGCCACCCCGGACTTGCCGTTGGTGATCAGGAGTACATCGGGAGTACATTCGTGTTCGCGGCCGTCGAGGGTGGTGAACTTCTCCCCCGCTTTCGCGCGGCGCACCACAACTTCGTTCGATCCGAACCGGTCAAGGTCGAAGGCGTGGAGCGGGTGGCCGCATTCGAGCATCACGTAGTTGGTGACATCCACCACGTTATTGATGGGTCTCACCCCGGAAATCATGAGCCGCTTGCGCAACCACCAGGGGGACCGGCCGATTTTGACGTTCCTGATGACCCGTGCGGCGTACCGGGGACAGCCGACTGGGTCCTCCAGTCGTACGCTGATCTGATACGACGCTTTCCCTGCGGATTCCTTCACAGAGGATTCCGGGCGGCGCAGTTTGACCTGTCCCAGCGCGGCCATATCCCGGGCGATTCCGAGCGCCGACATGGAGTCGGGCCGATTGGGCGTCAGTTCAAAAGTGAGTCGGTAATCTTCGATATCGAGGTAGCGGGCGAGCGCCATTCCGACGGGGGCGTCCGGTTCGAGCACCAGGATGCCGCTGTGGTCGTCGGAGAGGCCCAGTTCGCGCTCGGAGCAGATCATGCCGCAGGATTCGATCCCGCGGATTTTGGCCTTCTTGATGACCATGTCCCCGGCCAGCGTTGCGCCGATCGTGGCCACGGCCACTTTCTGGCCGGCGGCCACGTTGGGAGCGCCGCAGATCAGGTCAAGCGTGGCGTCGCCGAGATTGACGGTTGCCAGCCGCAGTTTGTCGGCGCCTTCGACCGGCTTGACGGCGGTCACCTGGCCCACCACCACCTTGTCCATGTAGCGGGCGATCGGGGTGGTATCTTCGCAGGCGGTCCCGCACAGGGTCAGCCGCCGGGTGAGATCTTCAACCGGCCAGTCGAGACCGGTGAGTTCGAGGAGCCATTTGTAAGAGACTTTCATCGGCTTACCTGAACTGACGCAAGAAGCGAATATCGTTGTTGAAGAACAGCCGGATGTCGTTGATCCGGTACTTCAGGAGCGCCTGACGCTCCACGCCCATGCCAAAGGCGTAGCCGGTGTACTTTTCGCTGTCGATCCCGGCTTTGTCCAGCACGTTGGGATCGATCATGCCGCAGCCGAGGATTTCCAGCCAGCCGGAGAACTTGCACAGCTGGCAGCCCTTCCCGCCGCAGAGGAAGCAGGAGATGTCGACTTCGGCCGAGGGTTCGGTGAAGGGGAAATACGACGGTCGGAAGATCAGTTTGACCTCCGGGCCGAAGAATGCTTTGCAGAAGGCGACCAGCGCGCCCTTGAGGTCGGCCATCGTCACGCCCTCGTCGACCAGGAAGCCGTCGACCTGGTGGAACGCGACGTGAGCGCGGGTAGAGATCGCCTCGTTGCGGAAGGTCCGTCCCGGGGTGATGCATTTGATCGGGGGCTTGCGGACTTCAAGCACGCGCGCCTGCACCGGAGTGGTGTGGGTCCGCAGGAGCCGCCCGCCTTCGACGAACAGGGTGTCCTGCATATCGCGGGCAGGGTGGTCGGGAGGGAAATTCAGCGCTTCGAAGTTGTAGTAGTCGGTCTCGACATCGGGGCCGTACGCGATTTCAAAACCCATGCCGTAGAACGTCCGGCAGATGTCGTTCATGACCTGATTGAGGATGTGAACCGCCCCGACGTATTGGCCGGTTCCGGGGAGGGTGGGGTCGAGCGAGGCTCTGAGTCCGCCCGTCTCGAGGCGGGCCATGCCGTCGGCGAGGTGGCGTTCGATTGCTTCGCGGGCGGTGTTCGCTGCGGCGCCGACCACTTTGCGTTCCTCGGGGGCAAGCTGCCCCAGGCCCTTGAGGACGGCCGTCAGGCCGCCTTTCTTGCCGAGGTAGCGGACCCGGAGGTCGTTAAGCAAATCAAGCGAATCGGCCTGACCGATTCGCTCGAGTGCTTCGCGTTCCAGTTGGGCGATCTCATCCAGGAGTGGCATGCCAATGCACCCCTGGCTTACTTACCGGCGGCCATTTTGGCCAGGGACTCGAAGGTGGCCATATCGCGGGCGGCGATGTCGGCCAGCACCTTGCGATCGAGATTCACTCCAGCTTTCGTCATTCCCGCCATGAACTGCGAATAGTTCGTGCCGCACATGCGGGCGGCGGCGGAGATGCGGGCGATCCACAACTGACGGAACTCGCGCTTCTTGGCGCGACGATCCCGGTAGGCATACTTCAGGCCCTTGTGAACCGTTTCAAGCGCGGTGCGGTACAGTTTGCCGCGACCGTTGAAATTTCCCTTGGCCCGGTCCAGGACCTTCTTGTGCCGCTGGTGGGCGGCGACGTTGTTCTTTGCGCGTGCCATTTACTCGTACTCCTTCAGGACTTCACTTCTCGGACGACTCAGTACGGCAGCATACGCTTCAGGCGCTTCTCATCGCTCTTCGATGCGAGCGTGGCCTTACGCAACTGCCGGATACGCTTGGGCGACTTCTTCGTCAGGATGTGACTCTTGAAGGCCTTTTTGCGTTTGTACTTGCCAGTGCCGGTCTTCTTGAACCGCTTCGCGGCGCCGCGCTGGCTTTTCATCTTTGGCATGGGCTGGTCTACCTTCTATACGTTACGCGTTACTATCTTCCGTCTCGTTCTCGTCGTCGATATCGTCGATGTCAAGATCGTCGATGTCGACATCATCGTCTTCCACATCCGGTTCAACCTCGGCCCCGGGTTCGACACTCTTGTCGCGGGCTTTCTGCTCCTGCTTCTGCTTGAGCTTCTTCATCACCTCCGGACGCGGCGCCATCAGCATGTTCATGTTCCGGCCTTCCATCTTCGGTGCGCTTTCCACCGTACCGACGTCTTTGAGGTCCTCAATAACGCGGTCGAGGACCTGCCGTCCGTACTCCTGGTAGGCCATTTCGCGGCCGCGGAACATGACGAAAACCTTTACCTTGCTGCCCGATTCCAGAAAATTGCGCACGTGCTTCGTTTTGAATTCGAAGTCGTGATCGTCGATCTTCGGCCGGAAGCGCATTTCTTTCAGTTGAAACGAGTGCTGTCGTTTCTTTGCCTGCCGGTCTTTCTTGGCGACCTCGTACTTGTACTTTCCGAAATCCATGATGCGGCAGACGGGAGGACGGCTGTTGGGGGACACTTCCACGAGGTCGAGGCCCAACTGCTCGGCGCGCTCCATCGCTTCCTTCGTCGGCAATATGCCGATCTGCTCACCTTCGGGACCAATCAGCCGAACCGGCGAAACGCGGATGCGGCGATTGATGCGCAAGTCTTTGCTGCTGATAGTACCTCCTTAAAATGCAGTCGTACTGCCTGGGTCCAACCCCTTGGTCCGGATCTCCGCGAGCAGCATATCGCGGGCTTCCGCCAGAGGCTTGGCGCCGACATCTCCGGCGCCGTGTTTGCGCACCGATACCTGCCCCTGCTCCGCTTCGCGGCCGCCCACGATAAACATGTACGGCACCTTGGCCAGTTCGGCATCGCGAATCTTCGAACCGACCTTTTCCGATCGGTCGTCGAGCTGCGCCCGAATGCCGGCCTGCTTCAGGTCGTTCACGACCGAAGCGGCGTAGTCGTTGAGGCTGTCGGTAATCGGCAGCACCTTTGCCTGCACCGGCGCCAACCAGAGCGGGAATTTCCCGGCGTAGTGCTCGATGAGCACGCCGAAGAATCGCTCGATTGACCCGAGCAGGGCGCGGTGTATCATAAATGGCCGCTTAGGCTGACCATCCCTGTCAATATAGTGTAAATCGAAGCGCTCCGGCATATTAAAATCGAACTGGATCGTCGAGCACTGCCACGAGCGATTGAGCGCGTCTTTGATCTTGATATCGATCTTGGGTCCGTAGAACGCGCCGCCGCCCTCGTCGATGTCAAACGGCAATCCGCTCGCTTCGAGTGCGCGCCGCAGGCCGTCCTGGGCCGCAAGCCAATCCTCTTCCCGGCCCACCGACTTCTCGGCCGGGCGCGTCGAGAGGTAGATATCGAAATTATTGAATCCGAACGACCGGATGATATGCAGGCAGAAATCGAGCGTCCACTTGACCTCGGCTTCCATCCGCTCGGCGGTCACGAAGTGGTGGGCGTCGTCCTGGGTGAATCCGCGCACCCGCATCAGGCCGTGGAGCGTGCCACTTGGTTCGTACCGGTAGACTGTCCCCAGTTCGGCCCAGCGTAGCGGGAGATCCCGGTAGGACCAGAGCCTGGACTTGTACATCACGATATGGAACGGGCAGTTCATCGGCTTGAGCTGGAACTGACGGTCCTCGATTTCCATCGGGCTGAGCATCGAGTCCTTGTAGAACCCGAGGTGCCCGCTGGTCTTCCAAAGCTCGAGGTTCGCGATGTGCGGCGTGTATACGAGATCGTAACCGACGCGCAGGTGTTCCTGGCGCCAGAAGGTTTCGATCTCGTTGCGGACGATGCCACCCTTCGGATGCCACAGGACCAGCCCGCCGCCGATCTCATCGGTCAACTGGAACAGCTCAAGCTGTTTGCCCAGCACCCGATGGTCGCGCTTCTTGGCCTCTTCCATCCGGGTCAGGTATTCGTCCAGCATCGCCTTCTTCGGATACGACACCCCGTAGATGCGCTGGAGCATCGGGCGCTTTTCGTCGCCGCGCCAGTAGGCGCCGGAGGTCGCGGTCAGCTTGAACGACTTGATAATCCCGGTGCGCGGGATGTGTGGGCCGCGGCAAAGATCGACAAACCGGGAGTGCGAGTAGAAGCTGACTTCTTCGTCCTCGAATCCCTCAAGCAATTCGATTTTGTACTGCTCGCCGCGTTCTTTGTAGAAATCGATCGCCTCGCGCTTCGGGCTGCGTCTGCACGAAAACTCGGCATCTTCGTTGATAATCTGCTGCATCCGCTCTTCGATCCGGGCAATGTCTTCGGGCGAGAAGGGCTTTGAAACATCGAAATCGTAATACCAACCCTCGTCGATCGACGGCCCGATCGCCAGCTTGACGCCAGGGAACAGCTCCTGCACCGCCTGGGCCATTATGTGGGAGCTGGAGTGCCAGAACACCTGCCGGCCGTCGGGATGGTCGAACGTGAGGACCTCGACTTTCGCGTCGGTTGGGACGGGCGCATTGAGGTCGCGCACCACGCCGTCAACCCGCACGGCGATCGCATCCTTCGCCAGTCGCGGCGAAATGGATTTGGCGATCTCCATGCCGGTGGTCCCCGGGGCGAACGGCCGAACCGAGCCATCCGGTAATGTTATCTGCATCTCCGGCACAACGTCTCTTCCATCATGACAAAAGCGGATTGACGGGTGGGGTCTGCCCCACGGAGCAACCCGCTCATCGATTCCGTAAATTGAATGGTGGGCGATACTGGAATCGAACCAGTGACCCCTTGCATGTCAAGCAAGTACTCTAACCATCTGAGCTAATCGCCCATCCTTGTCACTGCCACCGACTTATCAGGCGGCAGGCAGTCAACCAGTTTATGCCCTGAAGGGGAAATTGTCAAGCCGAAAGTTGGGTTCCCCCGGGGAAAGAACAGGTGGGCGATCTCTCTTTCTAACCTTAACATTCCCTTTGGGTTCCCGGTGATTCTGGGTCTGCTGCCGGCCCTCGTCCTCAACGAAAACGCCCCGGGAAAATCTCCCCGGGGCGCCTCCACAAGCCTGTTTGGCAGCGGTTGGCGGCCGTCAAGAGGCCAATCCGACCATCTGCATAAACGTCTCTGCCTTAACGTACTCCTCGCGGAGTTTCTCGGAGAAGCCCTCGAGCCGAAGGTCATCGACCCCCAGCACCGTCATCACTTCGACGTCCGCCTCGCCGACGAGGGGGGCTTCCAATCGATCGTAAAATGTCCTCTTGGCGATGAAGTCGGCCAAGCAGACCATGTACACGAGCGGATCACGCAGCTGCGATTCACTGGGGGCATGGTGGTGGATAATAGCCTCGCACAGCTTTTCCGGCAGCTTCCACTGCAGCGCCAAGAATCCGCCCACATGGCCGTGGGTATAGCCGAGGGCCTCCAGTTCCACCCGAACATCGGTCGCCGTGAAGTTGTCTTTGCGGGCAGTGATGTACCGCTTGTATTCGTCGGGCAGGAAGCAGGAGATGACAATTTTGCCGACATCGTGCAGCAGGCCGGCCGAGAAGGCCGCGTCGGGATCGACAAATCCGCGGTCCCGGATCGATCGTGCCAGGAGGCGGCAGCAGAATGCGGTCGCCAGGGAATGCCGCCAGAAGCGCTCCTGGTGCTCCTGGTCGATCTGATTGCCTTTGAACATGTCCAGGACGCTGGCCGAGAGGACGAGGTTCTTGATAGCCTCCATGCCGACAATGACCACGGCCTGCCGGACCGATTCCACCTCGCGGGCCAGGCCGTAGAAAGCGGAGTTCGTGAGTTTGAGCACTTTCACCGACATGGCGGGGTCTTCGGCGAGAATGGCCGCGACGTGAGCCGCCGAGGCATTCGGGTCGCTGATGACCTTCTGGATCTGGTGAAATACGACCGGGGGCGTGGGCAGGTTGCGGATATTGGATACGACCTGCTTGATTTTCGCATCTGCTGTCGTCGTTGTCATGACTGCTCGGGCGTTTCGTTTGTATCGGGCGGCCGGTCGAACAGGGAGTCGGCCAGGCGGCCCGCTATATCTTCCAGTATCTCCGGCCGGTTGTAGTAGCCGCTTTGCAGCCGCTCCCTCGCTTGCCGGATTTTGCTGATTCGAATCTCGTCGACGTCTTCGATGACCGGATCGAACTTCATGGTCGCCCGCGCCTCATCGGCCAGCTTCGCCAGCTGCTCGCGGGCGTGGTCGGAGATGATCACTTCATCGCCGTGTTTCCGGTCTCCCGTTGACGTTTCTCGTTTCTTCGGCACATTGACTGCTGTCTCGCCGTGAACCGTCCGCACCCGGTGGGCAGATCCTATCTTCATACGGCAACCCCACTCAATTTCGGTCCATCGTCCTTCCGGCGCGCGGGCGCCGGTTTACCTTCCTATGTACAGGGTCGGCCGGGCTTTCGGGCGCTCCGCGCCCGCCCCGGCCTCGTTTCGGTCCGGCTTACTTTTTGCCGTCGACGAACTGCGGCGAAGGCGTCGGCTCGCTGATGTACTGCAGGATTTGCTGGCTGTTGCGCAGTTCGCCCAACTCCTCTTTGATACGGTCGTAGCGACCCTGCAGATGGCCTTCGCATTCGGTCACCACGTCGACGCTCTTCTTGACGAGGGTCCGAATGCTGTTGATCGTCTTTTTGACTTCCGGAAGCACGGCCGCCATGCGGAACGCTTTCGGATGGTTCTCCTGGAGCTGGCGGATGGTCGCTTCCGATTTGGCAATGCGCTGCCGGTACCGTTCGACTTCGGCGAACAGGTCCAGCAGTTGATCGTCGCGGTTGAATTTGATCGCGTCGCGCTGCTTGTCCAGGGTGATGTAAAGCGACTGGTAGAACGAGTACTCATCTTTGAGCACTGCCAGCAGTTCGCGTTCGAGTTGCTTGAGGACGTCGTAATCCATGCTGCCCACTCATGCGGTGTGGCAGAATCCGCCCGCCGGTGCGGGAGCGGGTTCGGCCGTCCGGACGCCTTCCGATGTCTGCGCTTTCAGGCCGGTCCAGCCTTCGCGCAGGTTACTCAGTATAGTTATGTTATCGTCAATCACGCTTAAATCTTTGGTCGCTTCCGCCACATTGATCTGATTGATGACGAAGGCATAGAGGCGACCGAGCTGTTCGGAGATGTCCCCGCCCTTTTCGTAGTCCAGGGTGGTATACAGGTGCGTGAGGAACTTGCGGGCGCGTTCGAGCTGATTGTACCCGGCCGTGGAATCATCGGTCTCATAACGTTCCCGGGCGGTGCGGAAGGCGCTGATCGCCCCGTCGTAGACCTGGATGATCAGATCGACCTGCGATTTTCCGGCGGTATCTTCTTTGCGGTAGGCGGTGAGTTTCCCGTCCATGGTGTCTTCCCTTGCTCCTATGTGGTGATTGGCGTTATTTCCTGCTCCTAATCCAGTTGGCGTTGATTGACGCCAGCTGGTTGGTGAGGTAGTCCCCGGTGCTCTTCATCTGTCCGAGCGCGTCCTCCATTTGCTGGAACTTCAGCATCAGGGAGGCGCGGCGCACCTCGAGGCGCTCGTCGATTTCCTCGACCCGTTTGGCGATCGTGTCCACCTGATCCTGGTAGGACTTGATCCTGCGGTCGAACGTTCCCTCGGTCTGTTTGGTCAGGCTGTCGACCACGTCGGCCAAGCGGGCGGCGACCCCCTTGGTCACGGTGACTGTCCCTTCAATGGCCTCGGTGAGTTGCCCGGAATCCATCGCAATTTTTAGCACCAGCCCTTTGATCGTCTTGCTGGTGTCTTTGCCGCTGAGGAGCTGTCCCTTGCCGTCGGCTTCTTCCCCGTTGATTGTGCCGGCAACATCGAGTCCCTTGACCGCCGTGCCCGCGCTCAACCCGAGGACAATCGATGCCGAGTTGGAGATCGTGTCCACGGCGACTGATGACGATGATCCGTAGGTCGAGCTGGTCAGCTTGAGGTAGCCACCCGCCCCGGTGGAAACCCACTCCACCGTTACGCCGCGGTTACCAATGGACTCATCCGCGTCGATCCGGGCCTGCACCTCTTCGGCGAGGTCGTCGCCGGAGTCGTACGTTCGCTGGGCGAGGTAGATCTCCCGGGATTTGAGTCCGTCGACCGTTAGCTTCAGCGTGTTGTTCGATCCGGTCAGGGTAATCGGATTGGTCAGCAGGTTGCCCAGGTCGTTCCCCTGGAGGTAGCCTTTGGCCGCCGCCTGGGTGATGTTGACTTCGTAGTTCTCTCCTGCCTTGGTCTCCGTGGTCGAGGAAACGAAATCTATCCCGCTGCGCGAGGACACTCCCGCCCTGGACATGAGCTTGATCACCTCGTCGAGGTTGTTGCGCAGCGCGTCGTCGAACCGGGTGCTGTCGGTGATGGCCAGCCGCCCGTCGCCCTTGGACCGGATCCCGAGGGCGTAGAGCTGGGAGAATTTGCTGTCGAGTCCGGTGATCTTGTTGCCGATCGCGTTGCTCAGCGAATTGCGGACCATCCACAGGGTCGCGTCGCCGAACAGCACGCCCGACTCTTCCTTTTCCTGGTCGTAGCGGTTCTGCTCTTCGATGAAATCTATGACTTCGTTGTAGCGCTTGATGAAGTTCTGAATCTTGGTCTTGACGCCTTCGACGTCGATGTCGGTGTTGATCGTAACCGACTCGCCCGCAGGCGTCACTTTCGCCACGCGGATGGTCACGCCGCCGACGAGATCGCGGAAAGTGTTCGTGTCGGAACCGACCATTATCGGCGAGCCGCTGCCGTCCTGCGATCCGATCGAAATGCGGGCATCGGAGGCCGCCTGCAGAGTCGGGGCAAAGGTACCGACCTGGAAAGTGTCGCCGCCCGTGAGGGTTCCCCCACTGAGGTTGAGCTTCAGGCCGTCGGCTCCGGCTCCGACCAGTTCCACTTCCGTGTCGGACTGCGTGACCACTACCGAACCGGTGTTGGTGCCATCGCTCCAGTCGAGAGTAATGGGTTCGTTTCCGAGGGTGTGGGTGCCCGAGCCGCGGACGGTGAAGGTGAAGATCTTGTTGCCGGCGCCGGTGTAGGCGGCGGTCGTGCCGAGGGATACCTCGGCGGTGGAGTCTTCGTCGAACGACAGGATTTCCGGGGCGTCGAAGCTCGGCGTCGCAAAGTTGAGATTGGTCCCGCCGACGAGATTGGAGTTGATCGTAATTTTGTTGGCCACGCCGGTCTTGTTGGCCGTGAGCACCAGGCGGTAGGGATTTGAGGCCGAGCCGTCGTTGACAATGCTGGCTGTCACGCCCGCCTTGGCGTTGTTGATCGCCTGCTTGATGCCGACCAGCGAATTGTTGGTGCCGTCGATGGTAATCGTCTGCGTCGCACCGTCGCCGACCTGAATGCTGATGGCGCCGGTCCCCATGAGGGCGAGTGAATCGCTCGTGAGCCCCTGGCCGGCGATCTGGTGGTTGCGGGCCAGGGAGAGCACACGGATGTCGTAGGAGCCGCTCGTGACCCGGCCGGTGCCGGTCGCGGTCAGGTACGACGTGTCCGAAACGTCCACCGTCGCGGCCTCGTACGATGACGAGCGGACGAGTTGGCTCAGTTCGGTGTTGAGGGCGAGGAACTTTGCCTGGAGAGCTTTGAAGGCGGAGATGATCGTCGTCTTCATCGCCTGCTCTTCCTCGAGCAGGACGGCGTTGCGGCGTTCGGCCTTGATGATAGTGTCGACGATCTCGGTCGTGTTCAGACCGGAGATTATGCCGTCAATCGCGCTGGTTGCAGCCATCCTTCTCTCCTCGTGTCCGTGACATCACTGTCGTTCGTCTCCATGCGCTACTGCGGCTGCCGGCTCGCCCCGGTGGGTACCGGGATGCTGCGGCGGCGATAGGAGCCGGAGGAGGGGTTAGCCTCCTCCGGCCGGATTATTACAGTCGTGTTCGGCTTAGCTGAACAGCGACAGAACGATCTGCGGGCTCTGGTTGGCCTGCGCCAGCATGGAGGTGCCGGCCTGAACCAGAATCTGATTCTTCGTGAATTCCGACATTTCTTTCGCCATGTCGGTGTCACGAATCATCGACTCGGAAGCGGTCAGGTTCTGGGCCGCGATCCGGAGGTTGCGCAGGTTGGATTCCAGCGTGTTCTTCTGGAACGAACCGAGCGTACCGCGGGTCGTGGACACTTCGTTGATCGCTGCGTCGATGATAGACTGGGCATCCTGGGCGCCCTGGACGGTCGTGACGTCGATTTCGGCCAGCGAGGTGAACAGGTTGCCGGCGAGGCCCTTGCCGAGGGCGCCGGCGGCCATGTTCCGGAGGCCGATCTGAGCGGTCTGACCGACGTTGGCGCCGATCTGGAAGACCAGCGAACGGTCGACGTTGTTGATCGTTTCGGTGCCGCCCGCCGAGGTCAGGCCGTAGCCGAGGACCAGCGACTCGGACCGGTCGGCGTTGTAGATGGTCGTGTTCACGCCAGCGGTGACCGACGTGGCCGGGCCGCCGTCCAGACGGACGTCGAACTTGGCCGCCTTCACATCGAGCAGCGCACTGCCGACATTCATGCCGGTGGTGGCGCGGCTGACGGTAAGGTTCACGATGCCGCGGGTGGTCTGACCGGTGGCCTTGTTGGCAACCTGCAGGTCGTACGTCGAGCCGTACTTCACCTTGTCGATCGCCGTGGTGTAGTTGTCGAAGCTGATCAGGGCGTCGGTACCGGTGTTCGCGATGCTGTCCTCGCTCAGGCCCAGGACGTGCTCGAGGTTACCGGTCGCGGTGCCCAGCGTACCCATCTGAATGCTGTACGCGGAGCCTTCGTCCTTCGTCCGGATCTGGATCTTGTCGGTGTCGGTCACGGCCGCATCGACATCGGATTCGCCGGCGACACCGGCGACGTCGCCGAACGCCGTCGCGAGCTGGGTGTCGAGCTCGGCCACGAGGGCGGACAGGGAGGTGTAGGTTCCCGCCGTCAGGGTGAGCGTCTGCGCCACGGTTGAATTGGCTTCAGTCGTCGCGGTCACGGTCAGCTGGTTGTCGCTGACGCCGCGGGAGCTGGCCGCGCCCACACTGAACAACGAGGCCGTCGCGTCGTTGGAGGACGCGGTCGTGCGGATCGAGTACTGCGCACCGGCGTTGGCCGCCTGCAGGAATACCGCGTTGCCGTCACCGGCCGTACCGGCGGCCGTGATCTTGCCGGCCAGAACCGAGTTCAGCGCGATTTCGGTGTTGATCTTGGCCGCGATTTCGTCGGCCTGGTCGCCCGCCTCAACGTCGACGGCGATCGTCTGGGCCGAAGTCGTCCCTTCGTTCACGTCCGAGTACTGGATCGTGAAGGAGTAGGTGCCGACATGGCTGGCGGTCGCGGCGTTGAACGTACCGGTGGCAATCGAAGCCTGTGTCGCCGCGGCGGCGATCGTCAGGTTGTTGCCGAACGCGTCGGCGACCTTCACGGAACCCGAGGTCTTCTTGGCCACGTCAGAGGCCTGTACGACATCGAGATTGTGAATGTCTTCGGTCAGGTTGATCGGGTTGCCGTCGGTGCTCGCCAGCGAGAAGCCGAGCGAGGTCGTGTTCAGCGTAGCGGTCGATTCGGCCGTCTTGGTGGCGGTCACGGAGTGTGTGCCGCTGGACAGGTTGGACGACCGGATCGTCAGGTTGGAGTTGTTCGAGCTGGTGATGGTGGCGATGTTGGCCTTGGAACCATCGAGCAGCTTCTTGGTGCCGAACTGCGTGTTGGCCGCGATACGGTCGATCGTGGCCACGGCGTTCTCAATTTCAGCCTGGTCGGCTGCGAGCTGGTCGGCGTCGTTGAAGCCTTCGTTGGCGGCGTGAATCGCCAGTTCTCTCATTGAGATGAGCAGGTTGTTGATCTCATTGAGAGCGCCTTCAGCCGTCTGCACCATGCTGATGGAACCTTCGGAGTTCTCAACGGCGCGGTTCAGGCCGGCGATCTGCGCCCGGAACTGCTCGGAAATCACCAGGCCGGCCGGGTTGTCGGCGCCCTGGTTGATCCGGTAGCCCGAGGACAGCTTCTGCATGGACTGTTGCAGCGCGTTGTTGGTGTTCACCAAATTGCGGTGAGCGTTTAACGCGGCAAGGTTGTGATTGATGCGAAGTGACATCTGTCATCCTCCTTGAACACTGTAGGGTATCCCTACCCGGTTATTTGGCGTTCGGGTTGCTGTCCAGATTGCTGTCACTTCCAATGTCAGTTGATGAGGTCCATCCTGGGCGCTCATTGATTCACGAGAACCGTGGACTATTGAATCATCCTCCTCCGTTTGTAATGCCTGTATCACGTAGTCGTGCCTTTATCGCTTAGTCACATCATCGGCAACTTGGTCGTCAACTTAACGGCTAACCCGCACAAATTGAACCTCTTGCCCTGACCGGTTTGGTCAGGGAATTCTTACCGGCTCGGCCAGTTCAGTCAAGCGGCGACTCGCCGGCTCGAAGTCCCGGTCCAGATCGAGGACCCGTCGGTATCCGACCAGCGCCGAGTCACGGTGGCCCAGCCGAAGGTAACACTCGGAGAGGCTGAAGAGCGCCAAGCGATCCTTCGGGTTGACCTGTAAGCACTTCTCATAGAATGGGATAGCCGCACGGTCCTGACCCAGCCGGGCGTACAGATCTCCGACGAGGTGCACAATCTCCATCTGCTCGGGGGCCAGATCGAGGTACCGTTCCAGTACCACCAGCGCCTCCTTGGTCCGATCCAGGCGAACCCGGGTTAAGCCAAGGTTGCGCAACGCAATAGCCGGGGGCTGGTCGGCCTCGACTGCCTTTCGGTACCACTCTTCGGCCCGGGGGAAGTCACTCATCTTATAGTAGCAGCCGCCGAGGTCATTCAGCAGGCTCCCGTCTGCTTCGCCCGCCTTGGTCAGCGCCAGGTACAACTCGGCGGCCCGATCATACCGGCCCAGCCGGAAGTACAGATCCGCTGCCGTTCGCCCTCTTGCGCCGGACAGGTTCTCTGCCGTGAACGCTTTGTCGACAAATCGCATCGCCTCGGCTCGGCGGTCGATCTGCTCGAGCGTGGAGGCATGGAGGAGGATTTCGGGGGCATCGGCCGGGCAGGACGCGAGCGCCGCCTCCACCAGGTCCTCCGCCTCGATCACTCTCCCCCGCTCGAAATTAACAAGCGCGCAGCCGATTGCGGCGACATGGGAGTCGGGCTGGATCTTCAATTGCCGCAGGAAGCACTCGTCGGCTTCGTCCGGCAGGCCGGCGCGGAGCTTCATGTAACCGAGGCGGGCGTTGGTATCGGCGAACTCGGGCATCACGTCCAGCACCTTGTCGAAGTTTGACTGGGCCGTCGCCCAATCGTGGCGGTGCTCGGCGATCACGCCCAGGCTGTACCAGGCATGGTGGGCGCTACGGGGATGGATCACGATGATATCATCGGTTTCGGCCGACTCACTGTACGTCGCCTGCACGGCGAGGTACCGGCAGTAGAACTGTTCGGCGAGGTCGAAATCGCCGGTGCGCAGGTTGATATGTCCCAACAGCAGAATCGGGTCAAGGTAGTCATGCTTGTAACTGAGGGCCTTAGAGGCGTACTTGCCGGCTTCCGGGTACTTCGCAGTGAGGAAGTTCAGGAGGGCCATCTGGTACAGGGCCATCAGGTGAATGTGCCGCTCGCCGCGCACCTCCGGCCGGGTCAACTTCACCGCCCGTCCAGCGGCGTCCTTGATTTTCTTCGCGTTGTCCACATGGGCGGATATGCCGAGCCCGAGCAGTACCTGTGCGTAGTTGAAGAGCGCGAAGGCGTCCTTGGGATTCTGGGCCAGCTGTTTGTCCAGCAATTCGATTGTCCGGGCCGCCTTGGCCGCGAGCTTCTCCGGGGAGAGACCGTAGCCGAGGTGACGAATCGTCACTCCGGTGCGCAGCACCGGCTGTTTGGCGTCGATCCGGAGCTGGTTGTGCACGATCCCTTCGTAGCGCAGGCCCAGTTCCCGGCGGAAGAACCGCACCGACGGGAGGAAGGTCACCTGCTCGTCGAACTTGCCGCCGACATTGAGCACGTTGACCGCGATGATTTTTGCCTGCGGATCGGCAAGGCAGCGGCGTACTGAGGGAATGTCCGCATCGGTCATCCGTTCATCGGCATCAATAATGAATACCCAGTCGCCGGTGGCCTCGCCAATTGAGTAGTTGCGGTGTTTGGAGAAGTCTCCTTCCCACTCCTGGTGAAAGACTCTGGCGCCGTACGACTCGGCAATCGCGACCGTTTTGTCGGTCGAACCGGTGTCGACTACGACGATGTCATCCACCCAACCGCGAATGGACTCGAGGCAGCCGGGCAGCAATTCTTCTTCATTTTTCACGATCATGCAGGCCGAAACCGTGCTCTTGCTGTGGAGGGAGTCGGCCACCAGCCGCAACTCGTGCACCTGGGAGCAGGTGGTCAGCCCACGTTCGATCACCGTGTTGGCCCGGTCGGGCTGGTTTGTCTGGCGGTAGAGGCGGCACAGGTTGAGATACGGCAGGTGATTGGTCGGGTCGGCTTTGATGGCCTGTTCGAAGGCGTGTTCGGCGGGTTCGAACTCGCGGCGCTCGAAGGCGGCGCTGCCGACGAAATTGTGTACCTGGGCCAGGTGCTCGTTGTTTGCGGCAAACTGCTTCGGATCCACCTTGGTGCGCTGAATGAACCGGTACACCTGGATGAACCGATCGGCCGTATTCGCCGCTTCTTCATACTCGCGCAGCGAAAGGTGCACAAACGCAAGGACGAAGAGCGCGTCGAGTGACTCGGGATCGACCCGGAGCGCCTTCGAGGCGGCCTCTTCGGCTTCGATCAGTTGCTGGCGATGGGCGTGGCCGTAGGCCCGGAGGCGATGGCACAGGCTTTCCGTCTTGATGTCCGGGAATGCGCCCGGCGACGAGAAGCCGTCGAAAGCTTCAAGGATCCTCTCCCCCATGTCGCCGCAGAGGTAGTGTTCGGCCAGCACCAGACGCGGAGTCAGATTCTCCGGGTCCATCCGGATTGCGGACAGCAGATCTTCGAGCGTCACCCGGCGCCGAGCGGGCCTGGGTGGCTGTGTCGCCGTGCGGCCACGGCGTGTTTTCTTACCGGCCATTATACTCGCACCTCGTTGTTGACATGTGTCCGCTGCAGAACCTCTTCCAGCAGCCGGGCCACTTCCCGGCACCGGTCGGCGGTATTGAAGCGGTCGGTGATGTGCCGACGGTTCCGTTCGATGAGTTCGCGGCGATCGGCCGATTCAAGCCGCTGCAGGAGCGCCAGGCATTCGTCCGGATCGCTGAAGAAGTGATCCCGGGGATACAGATTTTCGGCGCCGTACCAGTCATGGATCAGCGGCAGCACGCCGCCGGCCATACCCTCGGCGATTGAGTAGTGGAATGACTCAAACAGGGAAGTGGAAATGACGAAATCTTTATCGGCGTACCACGCGGGCATGTCGTTCACCCAGCCGTCAAACACTACCGGCAGCGGATGCTCCTTCAGGAAGTGTTCGAAGTAGAGCTGGTAGCGGCTGTCCTGGAACGTACCGGCGATGTGCAGCGTGTAGCCCGGATCGTACTCGTGAATCTTCTTGAAGCAGTATAACAGGAGTGCGGGATTTTTCTTGTAGTTGATGAACCCAACCGAGGCAATCTTCTTGGTCCGGGGCTTATCGGGCGGGATTGCGAAGAGGTCCGTATCGACGCCATTATAGATGACGGTTTTCGGGGTGGCGCACAGCACCTGCCGTTCGAAGAGCTGCCGCACCGAGTCATTGACGAAGATGAGCTGATCCACCTGCGGCCAGTTCACCTTCGCCGGCATGTCGGTGAAGACCTCGTAGCTGTGGAGCCGGCAGACAATCGGCCGCCCTTTGGTTTGGTGCGATGCATGGATCAGGAGTTGGTCGCACCATTCAAACCAGACCAGATCGGCCCAGCCGGACATCTGCGCGATTCGATCCGGTGTCGGTCGCTCGAAGAAGCGGACATCGTTCCGCCGCGACAGGTAGGCAATGATATCGGTGAGAAATGAGGGGTACTCGGCGAAGATCGCTATCCGTTTGCCGGTGATCTCGCCCGCGTTGGTCCCGCGTGTCGTTGGCGCGCTTGCGGTGTCCATGCCCGTCCTGGCCTTCATACAGCACACTCCTGTGTTCGAGCGCCTCCGGCGCCGTGTCCATCCCTGGACCGCTACTTGTCCGAAGCTGCGCTACGTCCCGTTACACTCCGGCCGTTTCGTATGCCGGCGCGGTTCTGGCCGTCTCCGTCGCGTCGAGGAGGCGATGCCTGGTGCTGTAGTTCGAGTTCACCAGCACCAGTTGTTTGGCGAAATTGTTGGCGGTGTTGATCACGATCGGTCCCTGGAGGTTGACCGACAGGTCGCGCGGGTTGTCCGGCACCGTCACGATAACGTAGGTCTCGACCTGTTCGAGCCTGGTGATCACGAGGTCTCCTACCTCCTTGGCGTGCACTTCGATCCGGTAGTCCGGGCACACCAGGGTCGGGTTGACCACGATGAACGCCAGGTCCGGGCAGTCCACCGATTGCAGCCACATGAAGGGCCGGAAATCATCCTGCTCGACCAGGAAGAACGTCTCCAGATCCTCGAATCCGAGAATCGGTTTCTGCATCCGGATCAATTTCCCTTCAGGGACGTCGATCGGACCGAAGCGATCAGTCTGCACATGCATAGTTGCACTTCCCATGGTTGGGGCCTATTTGAGAAAGTCCAGCAAACTCGGTTGCACTATTTTCGCGCTCGCCATGAGCGACGCCTGGTAGTTGTTCTCGTACGTCGCCAGGTCGGTCACCAGCTTGGTGATATCGGCGTCCTCGACTTCCGACAGGAGCTTGGTGAAGCCCAGTTCCAGTTCGACCAGCCGGCTGTGGGTGTTTTCGAGGCGGATGTCCCGGGCGCCGACCGAGGCGCGCATGTTGAGCAGGTGCTGCATGGCGTCATCCA
>JBGSIV010000243.1:0-16057 GCA_041742355.1 Candidatus Zixiibacteriota bacterium | reverse complement strand
GATCGAACGGATCGAGCAGGTTCTCCTGATTGAGGCCCACACGAGGCGGGTATGGCAGGAGCACCCGAGCTACCACTTTATCCCCGCCGAACCCTCGTTCGAGGCGAAGTATGGCGCTTTCCTGGCGCTCATCCTGCTCCTGACCGGAAAAATTACCGGTACTAATTGACAGAGCGGGGGGCGTTCACGTTTATAAGGTACTGTAAGGCAATGGTGAAACGGTGAGGAACCATATGAAGCCAGCGATACTGATCGGCTGCCTCCTGGTTGCGTTTGCAGCCACCGCGGGCGCCCAGGACAAGTCCTTCAAAGAGCTCGAAGAGAGCTACGACCAACTGCACGTCGAACTTCTCAACAACGCCGGCGAGAAAGCCGAAATCGCCAACTTCGTGTACCACAAGGACGCGGCCACCTTCACCTTCGAGAAGGGGACCATGTACCTCCAGCGGTTTGTCCATAACCGCCCCACGACCGCGATTTTCGTCGGCACCGGTCACGTCACCGTCGACATCCCCGTCCACACCGAACGCCAGGGGCTCTGGGGCGTCACAAAGGACAGCACCGTCGATCAGGCGTTCGAGTTGTTGGCGATACGAATGGCCGATGATTTCGACCTCCGGCTCAAAGAGCAGTTCGGCTTCGCGCCGGCGGCCTTCGATTGGCGGGCGCTGGCCAAATCCAATCAGGGGGAAGTGTTCTTCAAGCCCCTCATTTTCCACAACTACGACAACTACTTCCGCCTCCTCATGTCGATCGAGGAACGCGGCCCGGACGGGTTCTTCTGGGCCGATTTCAACCGCTACACGTTTACCTACGACCCGAACTGGCCGGAACAGGTGCAGATCGGCTACGAGCATGAAGGCGGGGACCAGGTCGCCACAGTCGCCGCTAGCTTCCTGAGACAGTCAGCCGGATGCACCGAGGATACGCTGCTGTCGCAGCTTCCCTACCCGACCACCCCCTTGAACAAGTCGGGTCGCCTCACGCTCGCCGGCACCGATGGTCGGCGCCTCGACCAGGCGACGGTCGACCTCCAGATGCTCGTCATCGCCGACAGCCTCAAGTACACCTGGTTCTACCTCAAGTACAACCTCGATGTCGACTCGGTTTTTGTCGGCGACACCCGGCTCGGCCTCTTCCGGCGCAAAACGTTCGACTACACCGGGATCGTCCTTCCCCGGTACTACCATAAGGGAGACACCGTAACCCTGACCGTCTGGTACCACGGTTCCAATTTCGACCATTTCCTCCCCTACCTGTCCGACCCGGCCGCCTGCCCGGTGGCTTTGACCTTCAATGTCCCCTCCGGCTACACCTACTTCACCGCCGGCAAGAGCGAAACGGTGAAGGCCGACGGCGGCAAGGCCACTTTCACGAGCGAATTCCCCGCTCCGCTGAACAACCTGTACTTTCACTGCTACGCCACGGGGATCAGCGACACGGTCGAAGTGATCTCGGATATCGGGCTGACGCTCAACTACATCATCGCCGATCGCGACGCCCGCAACCAGAGCTGCTTCATCCCCCACGACAAGTATCGCCCCTCCGTAACCGGCGCTTTCAACTTCATGTCCTCACGCTTCGGACAGCCTCCCCAGACGTTTGCGGAGTATGTCATTCCCGAGGGATTCCAGAGCGTCCCCGGCATGATCAAAGTCCCGCAGGTGGCCTGCATCACGACCACAGCCTGGGATGTCGTGGGCGGCCTTGACATCCCGGCCGGCGACGGGGTCGCACGCCAGTGGTTCGGCGCCCTCATGCGGCTGCGTTCCTCCCGCGAAGACTGGCTGACCGCCGCTCTCCCGGCCTACATGGGCCTGCAGTACATCGAATCCGCCCGCGGCGGCGAGACCTACTTCCTCAACCTCATGACCCGCCGGGACTCTCTCTACGAGCGGCTCGCTGTCGGCCAGGACATCCCGCTGGCCGCCGGCACCCGCGTGAACTCCTTCAAGAAGGAGAATTTCTCCCTCGACTACTACCAGACTATCCTGACCAATCGGGGGATCTGGCTGCTCCACATGCTCCGCTTCCTCATGTACGACTACGACTCCGGGTCGGAAGCGACCTACCTCAAGTTCCTGCGTGAACTCGGGCTGACGATCAACAACCGGGTCTTCTCCAACGCCGACTTCATCCGCCTCGCTGAGAAACACTACGGTCAGCCGCTCGACTGGTTCTTCCGGACGTGGCTCTACAGCGCGTACATTCCGGAATTCAGCGTCACTTGGGCGACTGCCCAGCGCGACGGCAACTGGTATGTGCCGGTCCAGGTCCAGGTGGCCAAAACCACTCCGGACTTTACCATGCCGGTGATCTGCCGGGTATCGCTCGGCGGCGAGAACGCGTTCTCGCGGCAGGTGGTCAGCGGTGCGACTACTACCTTTGAGCTGGGACCATTCAACACGGAGCCAAAGGAATTCATCTTCAACGAATTCCTCTCGGTCCTCGGCCGCCAGAACGTCAGTAAAAAGTAAACGGTATGCTCCGGCGCTCTCGCCGGACAGGAAGCTGCTCAAAAAAAAGCGCCGGGTCGGGCGACCCGGCGCTTCGTATTGCACGAACGCAAAGGGAGGAAAATCAATTTTTCGTCTGCGTCTCTTCAGGAATTACACACCCGGCCCGTCCATCGGTTCCGAAATCTCTCAACGCTTGGCCAGATTTACCGTAAGAAATCTCCGCACACCGCGTACGCGGTTACAATACGCTACCCGGTATACCCCGGGATCAGGTCAGCGGCATCTCCTGTGTCCCAAGCAATTCCCCCCGAACGCCGATTGTTGTTACCCGGATCGGGGTCTTCACGCCCGCCTGCTCCCGCGCCGCCAGCGCTATCTGCACCAGGCCGCTGCAGCAGGGAACCTCCATGACGATCACCTCAGCCCCCTTGAGGTTATGCAGCGAGAAAATCTCGGCCAGCTTCTCTATATAGATGTGCGGATTATCCAGTTTGGGACACCCAACCACCAGCGGCCGCCCCTTCAGGAACTTGTTGTGGAAGTCGGCGTACGCAAACGGCACGCAGTCGGCGGTTATGGCCAGATCGGCCCCGGTCAACCACGCCGCATGGGTCGGCACCAGCATCAACTGCACCGGCCACTGGCCCAGTTGCGATGGCGATGCCGCCTGATTTTTTGCCTCAGGTTGAGTCAAATCTGCCGCCGGCTGAAACTGCCGGGCCGCGCTGCCGGGACAACCCTGGTTGCCGTTAAACATCGTTCCTCCGTTGGTTTGTCGACTGATCGTCACTGCGACCAATATCGAACCAACGCTGCCGGAGCAACATGACTTAAGTCAACTGAAAGGGAGACAGCGAACAGGCAGTGGCGGACGGGAACGGGTCAGCGCACCCGGTCGCCCGATTCGCGCTCAAAGAAGAGCAGATCGCCGGGGTTAATATCGAACCGGACAACGCTCCCCGGCCGAAACTCAGCCTCCGCCCCCGATACCGTCAGCGTGGTCGATCCGTACGCCATGGTCACGACATACTGATCTCCGAGGTACTCGGTCCCCACCACCGTGGCCTGGTACTTGCCCTCCGCCCCGAGCCTGATCCGTTCCGGACGCACCGCCGCAGTCAGATCCCGCTGCGGGAGCGTCGCGGCCAGCGGCCCCAGCGACATATCCAGGGGCGTCAGCCGCCCCTCGTGGACACCCACCGGAATGGTATTGATCCGCGGCGACCCGATGAACCGGGCCGCAAAGAGGTTGGCCGGATCGTTGTACAACTCCTGCGGTGAGCCGAGCTGGATCAAATGCCCTTCGTTCAGCAAGCCGATACGGTCGGCCATAGTGAGCGCCTCCGCTTGATCGTGCGTGACATGGATCATCGTCGTTTTGAGCCGCTTCTGCAGGCTGACAATCTCCAGCCGCATCCGCGCCCGCAAATCGGCATCGAGGTTTGACAACGGTTCATCGAGGAGAAAGAGGGATGGCTCCCGGATAATCGCCCGCCCGAGCGCCACCCGCTGGCGCTGGCCGCCGGAGAGCTGCCCCGGCTTGTGCTTCAGGCGGTCGGTCAGACCGAGCAGCTCGGCGATCCGGGCCACCAGCAGATGCCGATCGACCCGCGCATACCGGGCGACCTTGAGCGGGAAGGCCAGGTTCTCCTCCACCGTCATGTGCGGGTACAGGGAGTAGTTCTGGAACACCATCGCCACATGCCGATCCTTCGGCTGCAGCGGATCGATCCGCCGATCCCCCAGCCAGATCTCCCCCTTGTCCAGTTGCTCCAGTCCCGCAATCAGCCGCAACATGGTTGACTTGCCGCAGCCCGACGGTCCCAGGAGCACCAGCAACTCCCCCTCGGCCAGATCCAGACTCACCCCCTGCAGCACCGGCTTGCCGTCGAATGATTTCCAGATGTCGCGCAGGCGTAATCCCGGCATTACTCCACTCCCGCTATTCGTCCCCGGCTGATTTCAAACCGCCGGCTGTGTTCACGCAAGGTCTCGGGCGGGTGCGACGCGGTCGTCAGGAACAACTGCTCGAAACCCGCCAGCGCCTCAATTAGTGCGGCGATGCGCTTGTCATCAAGCTCGGCGAAAATTTCGTCCAGCAGAAGCAGCGGCCGCGCCTGGCGCTGCTCGGTCAGCAGTTGATAAACCGCCAGTTTAAGGCAGATTGCCGCCGTCCGCAATTCCCCCTGCGACGCATGCGTCCGCGCCGGGTAGCCGCTGATCTCGAAACCGATATCGTCCCGATGCGGCCCCACCAACGACACCTGCATGATCCGCTCCCGCTCGGCGTACGAGGCCATCTTACGGGCATACTGCTCGCGGATCCCGTTGGTATCTGCATCCTGGGTAACGGCGGCGCTCGACGCCTTGTACGACAAATTAAATCGCCCCCCGGAGGCGATGCGCTCGTAGTGCCCTGTCGCCAACGGGCCCAGCCGCTCCAGGAAACGCGCGCGCGACGCAGTGATCGACGAACCCAGCGGCACCAGCAGATCACTAAAGGCCTCCGGCGCCGTGCCGTTGCGCAACGCCGCATTCTTCTGCGCCAGCGCCCGATTATAGTCAACGAGGTAGGAAAGGTACCGCGGCGAAAACTGCGACAGGTAAATGTCCAGGAACGTTCGCCGCCCCCCCGGCGCACCGGCCAGCAGTTCCGTATCCTCCGGGCCCGCGCTTACCGCGCTGTACCGCTCATACAGGTCGCCTATCCGAATAGGAACCTGGTCCACCGTGATCTTTTTCCGCCCGCCGAGCTGGTATGCCACCGCGCTTTCGGTCTGCTCCCCGTTCTGACGGATCACTCCCTCGATCCGGTAGGTATCCTGCCCGTCTTGCACCATCACGGCGTCGGCCACTCCGCGGTGTGACCGTCCGAGGCAGAGCACAAAAATCGCCTCGATCAGGTTGGTCTTCCCTGATCCGTTGTCCCCGTAGAGGATATTCACCCGATCGCCGAACTCGACATCGAGCGGCGCGAAGTTGCGAAAGCCGGCCAGTTTCAGGGAGTGAATCAGCATGGATCAATAAAAAATGGCAGACAGCGCCGTCTGCCATTTCCAATACCTGTATTGCATCGTTAGTCGGCCAGTCGCAGCGGCATGACGAGGCAGAGGAAATCCTCTTTCGGCACCTGCGGGCTGTAGAGCACGCCCGCCGATACAGGTGACGACAGCTCGAAGACCACTTCTTCGCTGTCGATCTTCGTAAGGATCTCCGTGATGTAGTTCGCGTTGTACCCCAGCTCGATCGCCTCGCCGGTGAAATCGCACTCCAAAACCTCTTTCCCTTCGCCGCCTACATCGGCGTTGGTTGTCGAAAGGGTCAGATTGTTATCCCTCAGCGCAAACTTCACTTGGTGGGTCAGCGCGTTCGAGAGAATCGACACGCGGCGCACCGCCCCCGCCAGATCCTCTCTGCTGACAACCAGCTTCTTGTCACTCTGCGAGGGAATGACCTGCTCGAAATTCGGGTATGGTCCCTCGAGCAGGCGCGACATCAGCACCAGGTCGCCGAGGTTGAAAATGATATTGCTCTCGCCGAAAATAATCCCGATCTCCTGGTTCTCACCGGTCGTGAACTTCGGAATCAGGTTGAGCACCTTCGGCGGGACGATCACATCCTCGTACATTCCTTTGAGGCGCTTATTTTCGGTCGCCATTTTCGCCAGCCGATGGCCGTCGGTCGCCACCATCTGCATCTTCTCCCCCTTCGTCTGCCACAACACGCCGTTGAGCGCCGGCCGCGTCTCATCGTCCGAGCAGGCAAACGTGGTCTTGCGGATCATATTGACCAGCTCCACCGAGCCGATACGAATCTCTTTTTTGGTGTTCACCGCAGGCAGTTTCGGGAAATCCTCCGGCGGTACCGAGGCAATCTTATAGGAGCCATTCGGTACCTTGATCTCCACCCGCGACCCGACCGTCTCGACAGTGATCTCGGACTCGGGCAGTTCCTTGATAATTTCAAACAGGATCCGCGCCGGCACCGCCGCGGCGCCCTTCTTGGCTACCGTGCAGTCAATCGATGCTGTGATCGAAATATCCAGATCAGTTGCCGAGATCTTCAGCTTGTTCTCCAGCGCCTCGACCAGAATGTTTGCCAGGATCGGCAGGGTCGATTTCGATGGCACTACCTGAAGGATGTACTGCAGGTACTGTCCCAACCGGGATTTCGGGAGTGTGAATTTCATCTATCAGGTCTCCTGCGAAAGAGAGTTCTCCACGCTGTTCTCTATTACTCTTCTACCTGATCTATATCAGGTAGCATTAATAAACTCTGTGAACTTGTGTACAACAATCGTCCGGGTGGTAATATGTGTCCGGTACGTTTTGTATGGCAACAATTTAATCAATTTCCACGGTTCCTTTTTTATCCCCAGCGGCGGCGGCCAAGTTAACCCCAATCCCCCCGCGATCTCCACACTTCACCTCTCCGACAGATTCCCCCACCTGATTCACAACAACCTTCCACATAATGTTAATAGAGCAACGACGCTGAAATCTGGTCTATTTTATGCCGCAAATCCGGCTCGCTGGCCATCTTCTTGGAAATAAGATCGCACGCGTGGATGACGGTCGAATGATCCCGGCCGCCGAAAGCCGCCCCGATCGATTTCAGAGAATTGCTCGTCAATGAGCGCGACAGGTACATCGCGACCTGACGGGCCAGCACCACCTCGGCGGTCTTTTTCTTGGCCGTCATCATCTGCGGCTCGACATTGAAGTACTCGGCCGCCTTCTTCTGAATCGCGTCGATCTCGAGCGGCTTGCGTTTCTTGGACATCGCCCCGCCGAGCACCTTCTCCGCCAGCTTGACGTCGATCTCCTCCTGCCGCAGCGAGGCGTAGGCCAGAAGACGGATCAGCGCCCCCTCCAACTCGCGGATATTGGTCTGCACCTGGTCGGCGATGTAGCGGATAACGTTATCCGGGAGGTTCAAACCTTCCGTCTCCAGCTTTTTGTAGAGGATAGCCGTGCGGTTCTCCAGGTCGGACGCCTGCAGGTCGGCGACCAATCCCCACTGGAAGCGGGACAGGAGACGCTCCTCGAGGCCCTTGATCTCGCGCGGCGGACGGTCCGCGGTCAGCACGATCATCTTCCCCTGGTGGTGGAGCGTGTTGAACGTGTGGAAAAACTGCTCCTGGGTCGACTCCTTGCCGGAGAAGAACTGGATGTCGTCGATAAGGAGCACATCGACATGCCGGTAGATCTTGGTGAAATCCGCGATCGTGCGATCGGAAATGGACGCGATGAAGTCCGAAGTGAACTTCTCGCTGGTGGCGTAGAAGACGCGCTTGTTCGGGAATGTGTCGAGGATGGTGTTGCCGATCGCCTGGGCGATGTGCGTCTTCCCCAGCCCCGTGCCGCCGTAGATGAACAGCGGGTTGTACTTGTTGAGCCCGGGCGCTTCGGCCACCGCCTGTGCGGCCGCGAACGCGAACTGGTTGAAGTCGCCGACCACGAGCGAATCGAAATCATACTTCCGGTTGAGATTGTGCTCGTGCTGACGTCCGCCGGAACGCCGGATCGGGCGGTCCGAATCGACCGCGCGCTCCCCGGGGAGGCGCGGTTCCAATGGCAAGGCCGTCTGCTCCTGCACCTCCGGCTGTTGCGCGATGACGAACTCGACGTGGTAGGTGCAGCCGAGGACTTCGTGGAATGCCTCCTCGATGACCTCGTTGAAATGCCCCTTGATCCAGTCTGCAACAAACTGGTTCGGGACTGCCAGGTAGAACTGGCCGTTGCCGTTCGATTCTCCCCTGGTCGGCTTGAACCAGGTGTTGAACGATTGCTCATTCACACGCTGAGCAATGTACCGCAGACAATCGCGCCACTGCGGTGAATTCTGAACGGGTTGTGGCAGCATCAAAGTAGTTCACCCCTCACTTGGTATGTATAGTTATCAACCGAGACACCCTGTTGTTGCCCTGCAAACTACGCCGTTTGAGACGGCGCCTGTGCACATCTATCCACAGAACTATTCACATTTGACCATGGAGTGGAAATGCGTAAAGTGATAACGTCCAATGTCTTTCCTGCGCCCAGGGAAAAGATGTCCACACGATCTCAACAACGGGATGTCCGCTTGCTTTCATGCGCATAAATAGACTTCCCCGCCCCCTCCGTCAAGCTGCCCTCACGATTAATTTACACAAGAACCGAAGTGGTTATGTTGATAGCTCTTACCGCGACTTTCAATCCTCACCCTGCCGACCCGATTTTCACTCCCCCGCGAATTTATTAACAGCCGCCCCACAAACTACGCCCCGCGCATGCGGTTATCGCGGCACTGCTCCGAATGAGATCCGTCTCTCACTCCTGCGCTCTCATAGGGAAAATTCATCCGCACCGAAGAACCGAACCAATCGCTCGATCCTCAGATCGTCCGCGCCTCACGGTCGGAACCGTTCTCCGCGGCCGGAACCTCGGGGGCGGCTTCGTGACGGTGCAGGAAAAGACTGATGACGAGGTAGGCGATGGACAGGCTGATCGCCGCGTCGGCGATATTGAACGTCCACCAGCGGCGCAACTCGAAGCCGAGGAGGTTGATATCGAAGATATCGATATCGATGAAATCGATCACTTCCCCGAGGCGAATGCGATCGATAATGTTGCCGATCGCGCCCGATGCTATGAGCCCCAGCGGATAGGAGATCCGTGGGAGGTGACGGTGCGTGTAGGTGTAGTACAGGACAAAACCGAGAATGAGCACCGAGCTGATGAGGTAGTACGTGACCGATCCGAAGTTGGTCCCCATCGCCCCGCCCCGGTTGTAGACCAGCGTGAACTGCAGGAGCGTTCCGATAATCTCGACCGGCTGCCGCAGCGACAGGTTGCTCACCGCCCACAGCTTGGTGATCTGGTCGGCCGCCACCACGAGCAGCAGCACCACGGCCGGGCCGATCAGGCCGCGTGTCCCCGGGTTACTTGCGTTTCCGACCATTCTCTTCTGCTTCTTTGCATTCGATACACTGGGTGGCGTGCGGAACCGCCTCCAGCCGCGCCAGGCCGATATCCTTGCCGCACTTGGTGCACTTCCCGAATTCCTTGCTGTCCAGGCGCCGCAACGCCTCATCGAGGTGGTACAGGAACCGTCCCGACTTCGACGCCGACATGAACGCCATCTCCCGCTCCATCGCATCGGTGGCCTGGTCGGCCATGTGGTACGAGTACGAGGAGATGTCGCCGTCGGAATCGGTCATGGTTTTGGAGAAGTTCGCGTCCATCGTGTCCTTCATTTCCTCAAACAGCTTCTTGCGCTGGGCGATCAAGAGCTTGCGCAGCTTCTCCTTGTCCGACTTCTTCATGTGCGTACTCCGGCTTTCACTTTTGCTACGGCGATCCGGCTCGGTTCGCCGTTGATGTTCCACTCCGCGCCGTCCGCGAGTTCATCCTCCGCCGTGACATCCATCCGATCCGCCAGCGTCTCCCGGCGAATGAACTCCTCGTGCTGCCGGACCGCCCCCACCAGGCGCTCGGTTCCGGACAACCGTACCTCGATCCGGTCGGTGACCTCGAAGCCCGAGGTCTTCCGCATGTTCTGGATCTTGTTTACCAGCTCCCGCGCGAACCCCTCGCCGATCAGATCCGCCGTCAACGTCGTGGCCAGCGCGACCGTCACCGGCCCCTCGCTCTCCACGGCGAACCCCTCCTCCTCGTTGCGGATAACTTCCACGTCGTCCGTATTCAGCACATACGTTGTACCGTTTTCCGTAAGTTCCAGCTTACCGCTTTCGGCGAACCGCCGGACCTCCTCGGATGCCAGGCCGGTGACCATCTGGGCCGCCCGTTTCACCGCCGGCCCCAGCTTCGGGCCGGCCGACTTGAAATTGAGCTTGGCCGTGTAGGTCACGTACCGGTCAATATTATCGGCCGCCGCGACCTCTTTGACATTCAGCTCGTCCTTGACAATCGGCATGTAATCGGCGACCCGCTCGTACGAGACATGTTTCGGCAGCCGCACCATCAACTGTGACAACGGCTGGCGCACTTTCAAATTCTTGCGCGACCGCGCCGCCCGCCCTAAGGATACCACCTGCTCGACCAAGCCCATCGTTTCCTCAAGCTCCGCGTCGATCAGGCGTTCATCCGCTTTCGGGTAGTCGGTCATGTGCACTGAGAGCGGCAGGCCGTGCTTCTCGCGCCCCGGCCCCATCAGATGGGTCCAGAACAGCTCCGACACAAACGGCGTCACCGGCGCCGTCAACCGGCAGACCCCTTCCAACACGCGGTACAGGGTCAGGTACGCCCGCATCTTCGACGGATCCTCCCCCTTGGCCCAGAACCGGCGGCGGTTGTTGCGCACGTACCAGTTGGACAGCTCCTCGATCACAAAATCCTGCACCTTGCGCAGCGGAGGGGTCAGATCGTACGCGTCGAACCCCTTCGTCACCTCCCGCACCACGCTGTTGTAGCGCGAGACGATCCACCGGTCGAACCGGGTCGGCTCCCCGGATTTGCTCTCAAGGTACCCCTCGACCGTCTGGCCGGCGGCGTCCGCCTTCTCCATCACCTCGTCGATATTGGCGTACAGCGCAAAGAACGAGTAGGTGTTGCGCAGCGTATCGAAATACTTGCGGATAACCTCCTGCAGGGCGGTCAGGTCAAACTTGGTCGGCAGCCACGGATTCGACGTCGACAGCATGTACCAGCGCACCGGGTCGGCGCCGTACTCGGCCACCATCTTGAACGGGTCGAGCACGTTCCCCTTGTGCTTGGACATCTTCTTCCCCTCTTTGTCGAGGATCATCTCCAGCACGAGAACGTTCTTGAACGACGGCTTGTCAAACAGCATCGTCCCGATCGCCAGAAGCGAGTAAAACCACCCGCGGGTCTGGTCCACCCCTTCCGAGATGAAATCGGCCGGGAACTTGATCTCGAATTCCTTCTGGTTCTCAAACGGGTAGTGCCACTGGGCATACGGCATCGCTCCGGAGTCGAACCAGACATCGATCACCTCCGGCACCCGGGTCATCGTCCCGCCGCACTCGCAGCGCAGCTGCACCTCGTCCATCATCGGCTTGTGCAGATCGACTGCCTCCGGAACCGCGATCCCCTCGGCGCGCAGCTGCTCGATCGACCCGACCGCCTTCATCCTGCCGCACTTCTCGTTGTCGCACACCCAGATCGGCAGCGGCGTCCCCCAGAAGCGCTCGCGCGAGAGCGCCCAGTCGACATTGTTCTCCAGCCAGTTGGCCATCCGCCCCGCGCGGATCTCGTCGGGCTGCCAGTTGATCGCGTTGTTGTTGCGGATCAGCTGCTCCTTGAACTGCGTCGTGCGGATATACCACGACTGCCGCGCGATATAGATCAGCGGGCTGTCGCACCGCCAGCAGAACGGATAGTTATGTTCGTACTGCTCTTTCTTATAGAGCTTCCCGCCGATCTTGAGATCCTTCGTGATCTCCGGGTCGGCGTCCTTGATAAACATCCCGGCGTACTTGCCCGCCATCGGCTTGAACAGCCCGTTCGGCTCGATCGCCTGGAAAACCGGCAGGCCGTACTGCATCCCGATCTCGTAGTCATCCTGGCCGAACCCGGGGGCGATATGCACAATCCCGGTGCCGTCCTCGAGCGTGACAAACTCGCCGTTGATGACGTAGAACGCCTTGTCTTTCTGATCCGCGTAGAAATCAAACAGCGGCACATACGGGCGCTTCAGCAACTCGTCGCCGCGGAACTTTTTGAGGATAGCCTTCTCTTCGCCGAGCACCTTGGGTACGAGCGCCTCGGCCAGCACCAGCTTCTCCCCCTCGTGCTCGACCATGACATAGGTCGCATTCGGGTGCACACACAGCGCGGCGTTCGACGGCAGCGTCCACGGCGTGGTCGTCCACACCAGGTACTTGAAATCGTCGTCGGCCGCCTGGACCTTGATGTAGATCGACGGATCCTTGACCATCTGGTACCCCTGCGCCACCTCGTGCGACGACAGCCCGGTGCCGCAGCGCGGGCAGAACGGGACTGTCTTGTACCCCTTATAGAGCAGGTCGCGGTCGTAGAGCGTCTTGAGGATCCACCAGACCGATTCGATATACTCGTTCTTGAGCGTCACATAGGCGTCGTCGAGGTCGATCCAGTAGCCGATCCGCCGGGTGATATCGTTCCACTCCTCCAGGAGGGTGAAGACCGACTCGCGGCATTTCTGGTTGAACTTGCCGATGCCGTACTCGAGGATCTGGGCTTTGCTGGTGAGCTGGAGCTGTTTTTCGACCGCGATTTCGACCGGCAGGCCGTGCGTGTCCCAGCCCCCTTTGCGGTCTACCCGGAAGCCCTGCATGTACTTATACCGGCAGACGAGATCCTTGATCGCCCGGGCGCTGACATGGTGAATCCCCGGCTTGCCGTTGGCGGTTGGCGGGCCCTCGTAGAAGACGAAATGGGGGTGGTCAGCGTGGGCTTTCTGGGCTTTGTGGAAGACGTCGTGGTCGTCCCAGAACCGGAGGATTTTCTCCTCGGCGGCGGGGATGGTGAAGTTATCTTTGAGGCTGTCGAATTTCATAATCACTTATACGCGACTTGGTTAAGCTATTTTCCGGTAACCGCATAGTATAGGGGATTATGGGGGGAAGGGCAAGGTTGAAATTGGCGGGCGGTGGGGCGAATGCTCCATACGAGTTGCAGGTGCCTCGTGGGACAGGTTGGTTATCCAAAGCATTTTCATTGATTCCCGTGAAACCTTGACCGTACATTGGTTATATTCGAGTAGGTTAGCAGAGGGATGTCGGGCCAAGGAGAAATTGCCCGCTCCGCGTTTACGGGCGAAAAAGGTCTTCGCTATGAGGTGAGTCTACTTGTAGATGATTTATGCCGCCAGTTAATCACCAAATATTGAAGTGGGCTCGAGAAACAGCTGGTCTGTCCATTGAAGATGCGGCCAAGGCAGTTGGACTGAAGAAAGCCTACGGGCAATCCGCCGCCGAACGGCTCACTCAGCTTGAATCCGGAACTCAACAGCCTTCTAGGGCTCTGCTTCTTAGAATGGCCAAGAGGTATCGGCGCCCGCTGATTGTTTTCTATCTTGATAGCCTTCCGAAGAAAGCTGACCGCGGCCAGGATTTCAGAAGGTTTCCCGGCAAGAGACCACATGAAATCGATCCGGCGCTCGACTCGCTTATCCGCGACCTCATTGTTAGGCAACGGTTGGTCAGGGCGCTGTTGGACGATGACGAAGTAGAAGTACTTCCATTCGTGGGGTCCGTTTCGACAAAAAACGATCCTTTCGAGACGGCACAGAAAATCGCCGCCACGCTGGACTTCCGCAGAGACGAGTTTCGCCGCAAGAGGAATATTGACGATGCATTCGCTTACCTGAGGAATCGCATCGAGAGTAGTGGTGTATTTGTTCTTCTTATTGGGGATCTCGGTAGTCATCACTCCAGAATACCTGAGCGTGCATTTCGGGGCTACACCATCTCTGATCCAATTGCCCCTTTCATAGCAATTAACGATCAGGACGCCCGGGTCGCTTGGTCGTTTAGCGCCTTACACGAATTAACTCACTTGTGGCTTGGGTCCACTGGTATCAGCGGTGGATGGCCCGCAAATGAAATCGAGCAATTCTGCAACGCGGTAGCGAGCGAAATCCTCGTCCCGGAAGCCGAACTACGGGAACTACCTGCGATTAGATCTGCGCCTGCCAACAAGCAACTTGAAGCGATTAGTAGCTTTGCAGCAGAGCGTAATGTGAGCCGGGCGATGGTGGCCTACAGGTGCTTCCGAGCCAGCATTATCGAGCGCGCAACCTGGGAGGAGCTTCTCTCCCGTTTGGAAACTGAGAACTCTGACGTGCTGAAGAAGAAGCATCCGCGCCAAAAGGACGATGGTGGGCCAAACTACTACATTGTGAGAAGACACAGGCTTGGTTCAGCCTTGCTCAGCCTAGTAGCTCGGTACTTAGGGGAAGGCACGATTTCGCATACTAAGGCCGGAAAAGTCCTTGGCGTGAAGCCGAGAAACGTACTACCACTTCTTTCTGACAAGGGGCCGGGGGGCAGTAGTTGATGCTCTACCTTCTTGATGCGAATGTGCTCATCGTAGCTCACAACTACTACTACCCGATTGATAGGGTCCCCGAGTTTTGGGAGTGGCTTCTGCATGTTGCGGAGAAAGGTAGGGTAAAGATTCCTGTTGAAATGGCTGAGGAGATCAAGGAGGGACGCAAGGACGATCTTCTGCGCAAGTGGATATCGAACAGCTTTAACTCCAACGCCTTGTTGCTAAGAGAGGAAATCGAACCCGACAGAGTTCAGACGGTCGTCCGCCTTGGCTACGCCCCCGACTTAACCGACATTGAATTAGATCAAATTGGTCGCGATCCGTTTCTTGTTGCTTATGCTTTGGGAGTCTCAGACAGGTGTGTCGTAACAACTGAGGTTTCGAAACCAAAGCGGAGTCGGCAAAACCGGAAGCTTCCTGATGTTTGCAGCTCCCTGGGTGTTTCTTGGTGCGATCCATTTGAACTCTATGCGGTCTTAGGCTTCAAGACTGCTTGGAGGTCTGATGAGTAGAGTCTGTCACGGGAATACGACCTTCTTTGCCCGATTTCCATGCAACGTAGCTGACTGAAATGCGACCTCTCTTCCTCTGCGATGACTGCTCACCCGAACCGATCGCCCAACTGGCGATCGAACATGCCTGCGGCATCGAAATCCAGTCCTTCTATGACCCTACTCTCCTTGATCGTCACCCCGATGCTATCGAGCGGCACTGCCGTATCCTGGAGAAATTCCCCCGTGAGAAACGCTCCCTCCACGGCCCCTACGGCGACCTCTGCCCCGGCTCCTTCGACCCGGCCGTGCGCGAACTCGCCCGCAACCGTTTCGAGCTCGGCTACGACCGCTGCTGCGACCTCGACATCAGCCGGATGATCCTCCACCACGGCTATGTCCCCGGCACCAGCCACCCGCCGAACTACACAAAACGGAGTGTCGCCTTCTGGCGCGACTTCCTGGCCGATAAACCGGCCGATCTCTTCGTCCACCTCGAGAACATGCACGAGCATACTCCCGATATGATCGCCGAGCTGATCGCCGGCGTGAACGATCCCCGCCTCACCGCTTGCCTCGACACCGGCCACACCCATTGCCACGGCATGGTTCCGACCGTGGAGTGGATCCGCACCCTCGGCCCGATGATCGGCTATGTCCACCTGCACGACAACCATGGCGAGACCGACGAGCACCTTCCTCTCGGCCAGGGGACCCTTCCAGTCGCCGAGGTCCTTGCCGCCCTTACCGAGCACTCCCCGGCTGCGGTTTGGGCCCTTGAGGTCGGCGCCGACGGCATGTCCGCCTCGCTTGCCTTTCTCCGCTCGCACAGCCTCCTCAAATAGCTAACTCTCCGTCCCCCAATCTCTGCCCCCGCAAAATCACCGGCAAACCGATGGAGATTGCCCCATGGTCCACAGTAAGTATAAGACAGAGTGTACGGAAGCCAGGAGGCGGCGTATCGGCAAGTTATAGAGTAGCCCACAGCTGCTATGTACGTTGTCAAGGTCATGTTCGAGGTCGTGGCGTGAATTCTAACCAGTCTGCTATTCGCGGCCTCGACCGTAGTCGAGCCGCAGGTAAGGTTTCCGATTGTTTTCACGTCCGGGGC
>JBGSIV010000242.1:0-6159 GCA_041742355.1 Candidatus Zixiibacteriota bacterium | reverse complement strand
AGTCGAGGCCCACGCCGCCCGTACCGCGCGCACCGCACCCGCCATCGTTGCGGACCGCCAGCGACAGGCAGGCCGTCGAGAGCGTATCGAGCGACGGAATACACGCGGTGTCGGCGACGACCAGATCGATGACGACATACTGCGTAGAGTTGGGGCTGTTGGAGTCGAACCGCAGTTGTCCCACCAGGTGCGTGATACTTCCCGGCGAGCAGATAGCACCAGCGGCGTTGATCAGGGCATAACCGGTGTCGCATCCGGCGGGACCGGCGACCAAAGAGCCGGTGAAGTTGCTCCGGTTCAGCCAACCGGAAGGTCCGGCCTGTTCCTCGATCGTGACGGTATAGGCGGCAGGGCCATTGCCGAGGTTCCGGAGGGTGATCGGCACGGCCAATTCCACGCAGTTCGGAGCATAACGCGGGTAGCGTATGCTGTCGGGAGTCACGATCAGGTTCGGCACCATGATCGGGTCGACACAGGCCAATCGAAACCAGCGCACAGTCGTGGTCTGCGTGTAAGAGTTCCCGTACCAAGCGAAATCGGGCGAGGGGTCATCGATGTACTGGACATCGAGGTACCAGCCCGGATCGACGCTGCCGGAAGGCACGACAATCTCGGCGCCGGAGAGGGCCGGGTCGATGAAGAGGTCGGAGCCGAACTGACTCATGACTGGCCACGACTCGGCGGCGCAGGGACCGCCAACACCGCCGACAGTGTCGCAGCCGGGCGTGTGCGAGTTGGTAAGATTGCGCGGTGTATCCCAACATACCCCGCCGTCGGCCGACACGGAAACGTACAGGTCCGGAATCGCCGCGCCATGGGGGTACTTCGGGTGAACGGCGCAATCATCCATGAGGCCGCTGCGCGCGTCGTTGAACTGCACGAACATCACGTACAGGCGGTCCCGGCACTCGGCCAGGGAGACGTCGCCGATATTGAGGAGGTGGGTGCCGCCATCGCACACCGTCTGGTTCCAGTCGAAATCGTAGACGAGCCTGGGGGTCGGGGCGTACTCCGACCAGTGGAAGAGCGCTCCCCGCGAAACGGCTACTTCACCCGGAGCGGGATCAACCCGGGGCCAGGCGGCCGAGGCCCAGACGATGTGGAGCTCCCCGGAGGCGGAGAACAGGGCCGAGATTTCGGAATGGGCGCGATACCGGGAGGCCGAATCGGCCGAGTAGTTGCTGATATTCTGCCGCGGCATCCAGGTTGTGCCGTAGTCGTTGGACACCTGGAGGTAGATATCGCTGTCCCAGTCTAGAGTGTCGGCACAAATCGTGCCGGAAAGGGTGTCGGGATCGCCGGGACAGGGTACGTTCGCCGCCCAGGCCAGCGCCACCCGTCCGTTATCGGTCGCGACGACCTGCTGGACCGCCCAAGAGTAGGTGGTGTCGACGATGAACGGCGGGTACTCCCAGTAGGCCGACGGATCCCGGTCGGAGCCGATACGGCGCATGTAGTAGATGGGAAGCGGTTCAAGAGTCGTCTTTTCCATCTCGGCGAACAGGTGCAGCACAGTGTCGGTCGGACCCTCGACATAGGCCAGCCGGGGCCACAGCAGAGCCTTGTTGCGAGCCATCGCATAATTCTTGATGCTGTCGGGAGGACGGCTGTAGAAGGTGAACGCTCCTGCGGCCGCCGCGGAATCCCAGTAGACGACGGGCTTAACATAAGAGTAAGTGTTCCGGTGCCCACCGACCACCGCGCGGTTGTCGTTCGTCACGGCCAGATCGGTATAGCCGCTGGCGTCGACATCCTGCGGCAACCGCACCACCGGCCCCCAAACGTCGGCCGCGACATCATACACGCGATAGGTGAGGGAGCGCCGGGTTCCGACCTCCGTAACCAGACCGGTCCACACGTGGTGGACGAGCGTGCGGCCGGCGGCCGCTGACAACTCCACGCGGCGGCCGACAGTCCCCTTATCCTGTTCATCGAACTCCGTGGCGCCGACCACCGCTCCCGGCGACAGCGGATGGGGGTAACCGTTCTGAGCGGATACGGTCGCAAGGGGCGTTAACCACAGCAGAACGACGGTGGTCGCCGACAGCAAAAAGTGACGGATGTGCATACATCCCTCCCCGAAATGAAGTGACCATGAGTGTTCGGTTCTCTGCCCATGTATTTGCAGACAATGTCCGGTTCAAATGGTCAAGCCACTGCGGCTGATTCCGGAAACGGGCTATCGGCGGGAATTCCCCTCCCCGGGAATGTCAAGCCGGGAGTAATATTATGCCAAGCCCATGCGCTGTCAAGGATTGAGTGAGGAATTGTGGACGTTTCATTCGATTTGTTCGAGGGGAGCCGACTTGGGCCGACCGGGCTAACTAAAAACAATGTAAGCGCTTACGTGATTCTGTAAGCGCCTCGGGGGCGCAGAATTCACCGAAGAGGAGAAACCATTTGGTTTGGCTGTCGTATTGTCCCTAGGATGAATCTACGTACGTGAGGATGAAATCCGGCCGAAAGTCTCCCCTGGGGAGAACCGGGTCCGGAGACGGAAGAGAAAGAAAGGATTTGACTTTGTCAGTTATGCGCCATCAAGTTAAGGCGACTATCGCGTGGCCGTGGGGAATGCCCCCGCTGCATGAAGATCCGTGGGATGTCGACTAGTCGTCGGCGCCAAGAGAGGATGAGTAAGATGTCCGCCGGGGTTCGTGTCATAGCCATCAGTTTCTGCATCTGCGTGGGGTTACTTGCCGGTTCGATCCGGGCGCAGGCTCCGCTTCCGCCGGTAGAGGATCAGAAGGCGGAGGCGCGCCACAAGCGGACCGAGGCCGAGCGGCTGAGCCGTGAGGCACGCGAACTGGGACGGGAATACCTGGAACTCCTGCACGAGCTGCAGGAAGTCATGGCCGATTACAATCGGTACCTGTCGAAAGCGCAGGTCGCGCAGACGACGCAGCAGCGCAAAGAGCTCGAGACGCTGATGAAGAAACTCCAGCAGGGGGCGTACCTCCGGGACATGACGGCACTCGAGACCGACCTGGCGGCGACGCAGGAGGAGCTCATGGCGCAGGAAGCGGCGCTCAAGGCCCTCAAGGGGGACGACGACCGGAAGGTGTATGCGCTGACGAGGAATCTCCAGCGGAGCCTTGAAGCGATCAACATCCAGCTCGAATCGGAGCTGGGGGATCGTTTTGAGGGCGAGGAAGAACTGCGCCGGGAACTCCGGGTGCTCTTCCAGGAGGCAGCCGAAGGAGGGCAGACCGATCCGGAGAAGCTGCGCGAGGTGTATATCGGATTGATCGACGACAGCGGGCATCTGCGGGTCGTTATTCCCGAGTTTGACTTCGACTTCAGCCTGGATCTGCAGGAACTGGAGGAGTTGGAGCAATTCGGCGATTGGTTCGATTCGTCCGCGGTCGTGGTGCCATCGCCGCCGTCGTCGGTGTGGTCGACCTCGGTGACGGCGCCGCCGGCGCCGGGGCAGCCGCCGCACATAGTAATCGGTGGCCGGAATATCATCTTCACCGGCAACACCGGTGAAACGCAGGTGGTGAAGGAGTTCAGCGACAGCCTGCAGGTCGGTCGGGATCGGTCGATCATCACGGTGTCCAATCCGAACGGCGATCTCCGCCTCACGGGTTGGGACCGCCAGGTCATTCTGGTCCGCTCGGAAATCGGCGTGAGTGCGTCGACACCGGCAGTGGCGGAGCGCCTGGCCGAAAAGGTGCGCCTGCAATTGCGAAAAGAAGGAACGGGCTACGCGGTGGGCTACACGATGCCGTCGCTGAGCGATCCGCAGCAGCAGGTGTCGAGCACCTTCCTCGAGGTAATGGTGCCGCGCGGAAACCCGGTGAATGTGACCAGTTCGTTCGGCGATATCACGGTAACGGGCCTGCAGAACAGCCTCACGGTGGCGGCGAATCACGCGCCGCTCGAAGTGGCGGATGTCGTGGGGGCGGTCGCGGTGACGGCGATGATGGCGCCGGTGGAGATTTCGGATGTACAGGGTGCGGTGAGCGTGACGAACCGGCATGCCCCGATCACGATCATCGACTGCGGCGGCCCGCTGGCGGTGACCAACGAGTATTCGCCGATCGAGCTGACCGCCTGCGAGGGGGATGGGTCGGTGCGCAACACGGGGCAGATCACCATTTCCAACCACACGGGGGATCTGGTGGTCGACAACAGCAACGGGCCGGTCAGGATAGACCGGTCGGAGGGGAATTTCCGGGTTTACAATTCTTTCGGGCTGGTGCAGGTGGATGGGATCGAGGGGTCGGTGACGCTGGGCAACAGCCATGCGCCGATCATCATCAGCGATATCACCGGGCGGGTCAGGGCGGACAATGCCTCGGCGCCGCTGCAGCTGTCGTATTTCACGGGGCCGATCGAGCTGAGCAACAGCAACGGGCCGATCATGGTGGAATTCAGCAGCGACGCCACCGGGGCCTCGACGATCAAGTCGACCGGGAGCGTGGTCAACATTTCGCTGGAGCCGGAGATGGACCTGCTGCTGCGGGCGACCGCAGTCGGCGGGGACATTCAGTCGGCGTTTCCGCTGCGGGTGTCGACCAGCGGCGCCACGAAGACCGGCGAGCTGTCGCTCGGGAGAGCGAAATCGTCGCTGACGGTTACGGGAACGGGATCGCAGATCCTGGTGAGCGAAGGGAAGTAGGGTTCAGGGGGCAACCGGCGCTTTGACGTCGCCGATCGATTCAATCTTCTGCTTGATCTTCTTTTCGATGTCGATGATGTACGTGTCGTCGTAGTACACGGTCGTCTTGAAGGCTGACAGGTTGGTCAGCTCCTCCATCACAGAACGAATCGTTTTCACGCCGTGGATGATGATCTCCATCGACTGGATAGCGTTGCCGGTGGCGTCGGTAAGGCGGCCCTTGTCGATATCGTACTGCACGAGCTGGGCGCGCCCGAGAATGGTGCCGACGGCGTTGTTGATGTAGTGGTTAAATGTCGCGGTGATCGTCTTGAGGGTTTCGAGGGCGGATTTCTCCAGCTGGGCTTTCGCGATTTCGCGCTGCATGGCGCGGTTTTCGCGCAACACGCGTTCGAGCATGATAAACTGGTGGTAGAGAATCCGGTTGGCTTCGCTGAGGAGAACCTCGTTGGAGCCGATGTCGATTTCGAGGAAGGCGGCTTCCTGCATGGTGCGGGTCAGGAGATCCTCGCGGATCTTCTGGAGCCGGTCGGGGTCGATCTTGAGGTTGGTGCGAAGGATTTCCTGGCGGTCGATATCCTGGGCATGGAGCGGGCGGGCTTTCACCACGGTGAATTGGGAGATTTCGTTGGCCAGCGCGACCACCTGCGGCAGGCGGAAAGCGGTGTCGAATTCCTCGGGCGGGTAGTCGGTGTGGTGTTTGCCGACCGCCGAGCAGATCGATTCGGGAATGTGCCACTGTTCCAGCAGGAACTGGCCGATCCGGGCGTGGTTGGTGCCCCAGACCTGTTCCTCGAGTTCGTGGATGTTCTCCCCGGCTTCGGCCTGACGCCAGACGCGTTCGAAGCGGTCGGGGAAGGACTTTTCCAGGACGAGCAGGCCGATATCGTGCAGGAGGCCGGCGACAAAAGCCTCTTCGGGGCATTCGTAGCGGATCGCCTCGGCGACACCGCGCGAACCGATCGCGACCGCCAGCGAATGGCGCCAGAAGCGGAGGCGGTCGACGGAGGTTCCCCATTTTTTGGTGAGGTCGTAGACCGAAGCCGACAGGGCCAGAGCGGTGACCGCGCGCATGCCGAGGGTCATCACGGCCTGGGTCACCGAGTTGATCTGGCGGCCGGCGCCGAAAAACGGCGAGTTGGCCAGGCGGAGGACTTTGGTGACCATGCCGGGATCGCGCATGAGGACGGAGGACATTTCGCGGGCGGAGGAGTCTTCCTGGCGGGAGAGACGCAGGACCTCGGCGAGCGTTTGCGGCAGGGAGGCGAGTTCCTCGTGGTCCCGCAGGACAGTCTGGAAGATGTCGGTTTCGGTGGCGGTACTCATGGTCATATTATCGGCGGATTTGGCGGAGGGTTGAGGGGGGGCATGTCAGAACAAACCGACTGCGCCGGAGATATAGAGTAGCCCACAGCTGCTATGTACGTTGTCAAGGTCATGTTCGAGGTCGTGGCGTGAATTCTAACCAGTCTGCTATTCGCGGCCTCGACCGTAGTCGAGCCGCAGGTAAGGTTTCCGATTGTTTTCACGTCCGGGGC
>JBGSIV010000241.1:0-3340 GCA_041742355.1 Candidatus Zixiibacteriota bacterium | reverse complement strand
CGCCAGTTCGATCAAACCGGCGCGCATACCGAACCGATCCATCAGGAGGCTCATGGTGGTAGATTCTCCCCCGGGAATGATCAGCGCGTCGATTCCGGGCAGCCCTTCCGGCGTCCGCACTTCGCGCGGAGTCGCACCGAGGAGTCTGATATGGTGCACATGGCGCTCGAAATCCCCCTGCAGGGCGAGCACGCCGACAGTCAATGCATCGAATTTGGTCATGGCAGTCAAGTCTCAGGCTGTAGCAACAGATCTCTGGGTCAAAAGTGCCCGAAATAAACGCCGCGCCTCCCCTGTGGTCAAGCGCTGGATTGCCATAGAGACAAATGCCGCGAGTCGGTCGACTCTATTTCACCACCACCATCTTTCGCACAGTCCTCTCCCCCGCTCCCTCCATTCGGCAGAGGTAGATACCGCTGGCGATCGGGTAGCCGTCGGCAGAGCGCCCATCCCAGTACGCCACGTAACTTCCCGGCGCCTTCACTTCGTCCACCAGCGTCGCCACGGGGCGGCCGAGGACATCGTAGACGACGAGCCGCACCGCCGTGCGCTCCATGACGTCGTAGCGGATGGAGGTTGAAGCATTGAAGGGGTTCGGGTAATTCTGGCTTAGAGCGATCGAATGCGGAAGGGAGGCATCGTCGTCCCGGTCGTCGACCGCCAGCGGTTCGAAGTACTCCTCGATGTTTTCCACCAGGGGGGCAGCCCCGGGCGTGAGGGTGACGAGGTCACCGTCGGCGAGGGTCACCCAGGTGCCCGAGCCGAGCGTTGGCGGCTGGGACATGACGGCGGCGAAAGCGGAGTCGCCCGATTCATAGGTGTAGCACAAAGTGTTGCCCTCGCAGTAGGCCCAGAGGGTGGCGCCGTCGGTGAGGACGAAATTGAGCAGCGGGATCGGGTACGCGATGGGGCGGAGTCTCTCGATTGCTTCGCCGAGGGCCGGCTTGACGGCGAAGTTGTGATCCTCGAGAGTCTGGAGAATGAAGATGAGGTACAGGTCGGAGTCGATCCACTCGGTGACGTTTTCGCCGTACTGGGGCGGGTTGGCGATGAGGTAGTCGGGACGGATGAGATCGAGGAGAACGGTTTTGCTGATAGTGCCGTTGTGCGCGAGCAACCAGTGGCGGCCGTTTTTCTCGCGGTGGAAGGGGTGTGGGTCGGGAATGTCGCACAGCCCCGACGAGCACTTGCGGACATGCCCGACAGCGATTTTGGGGCGAGCGGCGATGATAGCCGCGGCCACAGTGTCATAGCGCGGGTCGAGGAGCGCCATAGGGGCACCGCGTTCGACAATGCAATCGGAGTCATCGGCGGCAAACCAGGCCAGTCCCCAGCCATCGTCGTTGGAGGCGCTGAGGCTGTCGAGGGAGAATCGGGCGGTCACGAGTTGCTGGAGGATCGCACTGGATCGAGGGGTCTCCCCGGCCATGCCCCACAGGCGGCAGTTGTGGCTGGGGCTTTCGGGCGAGGGATCGGGGAGCAGGGCGAGAGCAAGCCCGCACAACGCCGCGAGGAGGAGCCAGCCCGGAGTTGGCCGGGATACGGTGTGCCGAAGGTCCATAGGTGTATCATAGGGCTTCGCGGGGGTTTCGGCAACAGGTTTGGGTTCGATTGATACGCGGCCGATGTGGACATCGGCCGCGCACAGCCGCAGGGTCACACGCTCTCCCTCGCTGCGCTCGGGGTCGCGCAAGACCCTGCGGAAGGGGGATCCGGTAATTGGGTTCGTTTATGCGGTCTGCTGTCACCCTACCACTACGCTCATGTTTCGACTCCGTCATGTTTCGACTCCGCTCAGCATGACGGTGAGGAGGCTCAGCTTTACGGTAACGGGGCTCATCACGAGGTCCATAAGTTGCCCCAACCTCTCCTTACCCGTCACCCTGAGCGGAGTCGAAGGGTGACGGGGGACTGGGTTCGTTGGTGCGGTTTCTCGTTTCCTTGTTCTTCTCGGTGTCAGGCCGCAAGCGGCCTGACCTACGGGCCGGAGACCGGGTTCGTTTGGTAATCCCGGCATACGGTAGGCCTCGGCGTGACTGGGGCCCGGCCTCCGCCGGGCTGACAGAACAGGAGGCAGGCTGGCAGGAAGGGAGACGGGGTGACAGAGAAGGGGTAGGGGCGGCGTTTCACTTCACGCTGGGGAAGGAAGGGCGTTTGTGATGGCCGTTTGCGTGCGGCCGTCGTACAATCATGGTGACAGGAGATACGGCAACTCAGGAGTAGGGTAAGCGTCGCTATGGCCAAGGTTCGCGGCAAGAGTTCCAAGATAGAATTCACCCACGTGACGTGGAATCCGGTCACCGGCTGCGACCACTGCTACGCCGAACGCATGGCGCTGCGGCTCCAGGCCATGGGAGCGCCCAAGTACCGAAACGGATTTGACGTCACGCTGCACCCCGACGTTTTGGAGCAGCCGCTGACCTGGAAACGCCCCCGCGTGATATTCGTCAACTCGATGTCGGACCTGTTCCACGAGAAAGTACCGATCGAATATGTGCAGCGAATTCTCGACGTCGTGCGCCGATGCCCCCAGCACATTTTCCAGGTGTTGACGAAGCGGTCGAAAAAGCTGGTGCGGGCGGCGGACAGACTTCGGTGGCCGGACAACCTGTGGATGGGAGTGACGGTCGAGAGCGAGGGGTACAGGTTCCGGATCGATGATCTGCGCAGAGTCCCGGCGGCGGTGCGGTGGTTGTCGATCGAGCCGTTGCTTGGTCCGCTCGGAGAGGTTGACCTGACCGATATCGCGTGGGCGGTGGCCGGCGGGGAGTCGGGGCCGGGGGCGCGGCCGATGCGGGAGGAGTGGGCGCTGGAGATCCTTCGGCACTGCCGGGCGCAGGGAACGGCGTTCTTCTTCAAGCAGTGGGGCGGGGTGAACAAGCGGGCGACGGGGCGGTTGCTGCGCGGGAAGTTGTACGAGGAGTGGCCGCCGCTTCCGGGGGATTCAGGGCAGTTGGCGCTGGACGGCCTGATGGGGTGATTCCGGGCGCGGGGCTTCACACACCAATAATCAGAACCTGAGCTCCTCCCCCGGTCGAACGTTCGGGCAAATCGCAGGGGCGACAACTACCGGACATTCGATCAAGGGAGTGTTGAAAAAGTCTATGACTAGTCATTGCGAGCGCAGCGAAGCAATCTCTCCTCTGGCCAAGCCGCTGGTACGAAGAGAGATTGCTTCGTCCCCCGGCCTTCGCTGGGGTCCTCGCAATGGGCATAATGCTCTTTTTGTGTTGATATTTTCTATTTCCGGCAGAGGTGGAAGTACCAGGCGAAGTAGTTGGCGCGGTGTTGTGCCGATAGGCCGCGATGCTGGCGGTAGCGTGTTTTCAGTCGGCTGAAG
>JBGSIV010000240.1:0-7654 GCA_041742355.1 Candidatus Zixiibacteriota bacterium | reverse complement strand
GGTGGCGCCGGTGCTGCCGCAGGAGGCTTTCTCGGTCGCGGAGGCCTGGGTGGCCGTGGTCTTGGAGGCCGAGCAGGCGGACTTACTGCCGGACTTGGCGCAGTTCTCGCCGGCGAAAGCGGACAGGCTCAGACACAGAGCCAGGGCAAGAGCGATAGTCATAACTTTTCTCATGGTGCAACTCCTCATTGAGCGGGACAGGGTTTCTGTTCGCGTTATCTGTATACTACTTCTTTTTGCGGGTTCGGTCAAGGTCTTTATGGAGTACATCAGTCGATCATTGATCATTGGTCTGTCACAGTCTGACGCTTAAACACATGACCGGCGGTATTGGTTTCACGAAAAAGTATACTTTAAAAGTCCTCTATTATCTGTCGGAGCGTAAAGGGCCGTCCTTCACCGCAATCTCTCGGGCCGGGCCGGTCGAAGGCGGAAACGGTGTGCTCCTAAGACACCGGAAGATATGAAAAAGTTTGACGAATGGCAATCGATTCCATATATTCACATATATGAATATGAAGATACAGGTTCCGCATGAGTTGTTCCGGGCGTTGTCCGAGCCGGTTCGTCTGCGGATAGCGGTGATGTTGACGCGGGGGGAACGGTGTGTGTGCGATATCCAGCGGGTGCTGGGTCTCCCCCAGTCGACGGTGTCGCGGCATCTGGGGCAGTTGCGGGCGGTCGGGCTGGTAAGGGATCGTCGGGCGGGCAAGTGGGTGTATTACCGTCTGGCCGATCCGAATTCGGCGGTGGCGCGGTCGGTGCTGGGGCTTCTGGCGGGGTTGGCCGAGTCGGCGCCGTACGCGGAGGATTTGCGGGAGTTGGAGGAGTATCTGGCGGAGAAGGGGTGTTGAGGGGGGTCGTGCGGAAGAGGATGAGGAGGCGTCAGGCGCGACACCTGAAGGAAGTGCTGCTGACAACTGCAACCTGATTGGAAACGACAACAGCAATGAATTCACTCTGGGACTCCATTCAATTTTTCGTCCTCATCCTGGCTGAGTTGACGGCGCTGTTCCTGGGCATAAGCACCCTGGTTGGTCTGGCGCTGCAGTATGTATCCGACGAGACGCTTCGCCGGTGGCTGTCCAAGCGGGGCCTCCTCGGCAACATCCTCGGCGCGGCTCTGGGGGCAATCACGCCGTTTTGTTCCTGCTCCACGATACCCATGACGCTGGGACTGCTTCGAGCCAAGGTTCCATTCGGCGCAACAATGTCGTTTGTCCTGGCGTCACCGCTGTTGAATCCGATTATCCTTACGATGTTCTGGGTCCTGTTGGGGTGGAGGGCGTGTCTTACCTACGGGGTTGTGACGTTTGTGGCGGCCACGGCATGCGGCGTCGCGCTGGAAGCGCTGGGGTTGGCAACGGACGTGAAGAATGTGCGGGTGGTCGGAGGTCCCCAGGGGCGCGTGTCTTGTCCCACCTTTCGACAGAAGCTTCGGCTGGCTTTTGCCGGGGCGTGGACTGACTTCCGGGGCGTGTTGCTCTACCTGATAATTGGTGTCGCGATCGGGGCGGCGATCTATGGCTACCTGCCGGGTGATTTCGTCGTCCGAGTGGCCGGGCCGAATAACCCGCTGGCGATTCCGATTGCGGCGATCATTGGCATCCCGCTGTATGTTCGGGCCGAGACAGTCATTCCCATCGCCGTTGCCCTGACGCAAAAGGGGATGAGTATGGGAGCGGTGATCGCGCTGATTATAGGCGGGGCGGGTATGAGCATTCCCGAAATGAGTATGCTGAGCGGAATTTTCAAGGTGCGGCTGGTGGCCGTATTTGTCGGCGTCGTGTTCGCGACAGCCGTGGTGGCCGGCTTTGTGTTTAATCTGATTTGACAGGGGAATACATTATGGCAACGGAAGTGAAGCAAGGGTTTTGGGGGAGGCTGTTTGGGGCGAAAAAGTCCCATTGTTGCGACGTGCAGATTGTAGAACTGACGGACGAGGCAGCGGCGGATCCGGAGGACAAGGGCGCGGTGGATACCGCAGGAAACGCCGTGAATGCTCAGAAGAAATCGAAAGACGGTGGGCCAGGCGCCGGCGGGTCATGTTGCGGCCGCTGAAGCGAGGGTCGACGCGCAGGTATTGGCTGGCTGTCGTCCGTCGCCGTACGGATGAGCCGGAGCAGGCAGGAGAGGTGACCATCCGGGCGGTGTGTCCGGAGGTGGCCGATACTGAATCATAAAGAGTGGGTACTATGGTACAACAAGTCACAAGAAGGCTTTCAGTCCTCGACCGCTTTTTGACGTTGTGGATATTTCTGGGGATGGCGTCAGGCGTGCTGATCGGATGGCTCATGCCGCAGACGGAAGGGTTTATCAACAGCTTCCAGGTGGGCACGACCAACATTCCGATAGCGATCGGGCTGATTCTCATGATGTATCCGCCCCTGGCGAAGGTGAAGTACGAGGAGCTGGGGGATGTGTTCCGCAATACGAAAGTACTCGGCCTCTCCCTCATTCAGAACTGGGTGATCGGGCCGGTGCTGATGTTCGTGCTGGCGATTGTGTTTCTCGCGGGGTACCCGGAGTACATGGTGGGGCTGATTATGATCGGTCTGGCGCGGTGTATCGCGATGGTGATCGTGTGGAACGAGCTGGCCAAAGGGGACACGGAGTACGCGGCGGGGCTGGTGGCGTTTAATTCGATCTTCCAGGTCGTGTTCTACTCGGTGTACGCGTGGGTGTTTATCACGATCCTCCCGCCGCTGTTCGGGCTGCGGGGGTCGGTGGTGGAGGTGAGTATGGGGCAGATCGCCGAGTCGGTGTTTATCTACCTCGGGATTCCGTTTATCGCGGGGATGATCACGCGATTTGTGGCGCTGAAGACCAAGGGGCGGGAGTGGTACGAGAAGAAGTTCATTCCGAAGATCAGCCCGATTACGCTGATCGCGTTGCTCTTCACGATCGTGGTGATGTTCAGCCTGAAGGGGAATTTGATTGTGCAGATCCCGATGGATGTGGTGCGGATCGCGATCCCGCTCTTGATATACTTTGTCGTGATGTTCCTCGTGAGTTTCTGGATGGGACGGAAGGTCGGAGCGGATTACTCCAAAACGGCGACATTGTCGTTTACCGCGGCGAGCAACAATTTTGAGCTGGCGATCGCGGTGGCGGTGGCAGTGTTCGGGATCAACTCGGGGGCGGCGTTTGCGGCGGTGATCGGGCCGTTGGTCGAGGTACCGGTGTTGATCGGGCTGGTGAATGTGGCGCTGTATTTCCAGCGGAAGTATTTTGCAACGCTGCGAATCTCAGGGAAGGTGGCTTGAGTGGACAATACGAGAAAGCTGCGCGTGCTGGTGCTGTGCACGGGGAACTCCTGCCGGTCGCAGATGGCGGAGGGGTTTTTCCGGCACTATGGGAAAGGGACGATCGAGGCGGCGTCGGCGGGGATCTCCCCCAGTTTCGTGAACCCGAATGCGATCCGGGTGATGCAAGAGGCGGGAATCGACATATCGGGGCATACGTCCGATGCGGTGGAGAAGTACATCGGGCAGGCATGGGATTATGTGATCACGGTGTGCGGGAATGCGGAGGAGCGGTGCCCGGTGTTTCCGGGGAAGACGACGCGGCTGCACTGGCCGTTCGATGATCCGGCGCATGCTGTCGGCTCGGAGGAGGAAGTGCTGGGGGAGTTTCGACAAGTCAGGGATGAGATAGGTATAAGGGTGAAGAACTGGTTGGAGGCAGGCGAAGTGCTATTGCGTTAGATCGCGGTGCACGGCACGGCGAAGCCCGCCCGTAAAATGGACTAAATAATCGACTACATACATCCATAATGATAAGGTAACCACGGAATTGGAGGAGATCATGTTACGACGTACCCTGATCATCACGCTCGCGCTGGCGCTCGTTTCAGGCGCGGCGTTTGGCGCCGCCCAGCAGGACCTTGACGCGGCCGTGGCGGCAGGCAAGGCTGCTTTTGTAGTAGTATACGATGCTGCGGCCCAGTCGCAATTGGTGCAGGCCAGGCAGACCGCAGCAGCGGCGGCGCTGCGTGCCGGTAACGCTGTGACGATCGACGTGAATCGTGATGAACCGGCCAATGCCGACTTTGTCAAGAAGTACGGTTTGGCGACCGCGCCGATGCCCCTCATTCTCGTCAGCTCATCGACCGGCGTCATCACCGGCGGCGTTATCGCGGCACAGGCAACGCCGGAGCAGCTCGTGAAGTTGATTCCATCACCCAAACAGGTGGAGATTTTTCAAGCCATCTCATCGGGGAACGCCGTGTTCATCACGGCCAGCCGGAAAGGTATGGCCTCGACAGCGACCGTGAATGGTGCCTGTGCCGCAGCCTGTCAGCAGATGGCGGGTAAGTCGGTGCAGGTCACGATCGACATGGATGATCCGCGCGAGGCGACTTTTCTGACCTCCCTAAAGGTGAACATGCAGTCGGCTGAGCCGGTTACGCTGGTAGCCAACGCCCAGGGACAGATTGCAGGGGTCTATACCGGTGCGATACAGGTGAATGACCTGGTCACTGCGGCGACCAAGAAGGTCGGGGGTTGTTGTCCGCCTACCACGTCCAACCCAAATGCGTCGTGCGCTCCGACGAAGAAGTAAGGGAACACTTAGAATGAATCTCCAAACGATACTCTGGCGTGAGCTATGGCTGCGGAAGTCACAGCTCGTGTCGGCTCTCATCGGCATAACGCTCGGGATTGCAGTGATTGTCGGCATCCAATCGGTATCAGCCGTCTCGGAGAAGGCCGTGGCCGTAAGCCTGGACAATCTTGGCGCCAACATCCTGGTCCTGCCGCAGGCAGCGTCGGTCGACGACTACTACTCAGCCGATATCGATGCTCCAACGTTTTCCGAGGACTATGTCGAGCGTCTCGCGACCTCAATGTTGCCGGGAGTCGACAATCTTTCGCCAAAACTGACTCGGCGCGTGAAGATCGGCGACGTGCCCATCATTCTGACCGGCATCCTCCCGGCCAACGAACTGGCCTCCAAACCGATCTGGCAGACCGCGGGACTGGTCGGTACGGGACTGGAAGCCGCGTGCGCCCCTGGTAACACCGCCAACCAGTCGTTTGGGTACCAGGACGAGAAGCTGCAGAGAAAGGCCATAGATTCGCTGGCGACCAGCGATGTGCTTGTGGGCAGCAGTGCGGCGCAGCGCTTAAACGTTTGCGAGGGGCGAACCGTGACGATCGAGGGTGCGACTTTCACCGTTGCCCGCGTCATTCCAGAGACTGGCACGATCGACGACAGCCGCGTCTATGCCCACCTGCACCAGGTCCAGCAACTGCTTGGAACTGGTCAGCAGGTTAGTGCAATCGAGATCATGGGTTGCTGTTCGGCGATTTCCGACGGGCTCCTTGGCAAACTTCGGAACATCCTGCCTGATACGCGGATTACGACGATCAATCAGATCGTGAGCACGCAGATCGGGACGAATCAGCTCATGAGGAAGATATCAGTTGTGTTTCTGGTGATAATCATCATTGTTGGGGCGATTACGATCGGCAATTACATGTGGGCGAATGTCGAAGAGCGTCGCCGCGAAATCGGCATTTTGATTACGATCGGGACGAAGCGGTCGGCGATCTACCGCCTCTTTCTGTCGAAGGCGATCTTCCTGGGAGTAGTCGGCGGTTTCGGGGGATTCATTGTCGGGACCGGATCGGCTATGATACTCGGGCCACAGCTGGCCGGTCTGAGCGTTTCCCCGATGCCTCTTTACTTGCTGCTCTCGGTCGTGGTTGCGGTTCTGATAGCCCTCCTGGGCAGCATTCTGCCAATCTATCGCGCCGCGAGGTTTGACCCCGCTGTTATCATGCAGGAGGTGTGAGCGATGTTTACCATAGAGAATCTCAGCAAAGTGTATTCATCGCAACACGGCACAGTGCGTGCGCTTGACAATGTCTCGTTTGCCGTCGAGCGGGGCAGTTTTGTGGCCGTGACGGGGGGATCCGGATCCGGCAAGACGACACTGCTTCTGACGCTCGGTGGGCTCATTCGGCCAACGGCTGGAACGGTGGCGTTCTCGAGCAGAACGGTCTACACCATGTCGGAGCCGGAACTGGCCGACTACCGTAATCGCAAAGTCGGGTTTGTACTCCAAACTTTCAACCTTATTCCGTACCTCACTGCACTTGAGAACGTCATGCTGCCAATGCTGTTCAACCGGGATCGCAATGGGACATCGCAATCGCTGGCAGCCGAGCTTCTCGAGAGAGTCGGGCTTCAAGACCGCACGACGCACTTGCCGCGTGAGTTGTCGGTCGGACAGCAGCAGCGGGTGGCAATTGCCCGCGCGCTGGCCAACAGTCCGGACGTTATTCTGGCGGATGAACCTACCGGCAACCTTGACCCGAATCTGTCTCTGGAGGTGCTCCGAATCCTGAAGGACTTGAATGAGACCGAGGGTCGGACCGTGATAATGGTCACGCACAGTCCCGAGGCGGCGCACTTTGGCGACCGGCAACTCCGCCTCAAAGATGGCAGAATTGAAGAGTAGGCAGCATCTATGGGAAAACAAAAGAAGAGAGAAAGCCGGCAGGGCGGCGAGACGGCCGCGAGGGCGAGTGCATCGGAGCGGTCCAGCGATTCGGTCGGCGACCGCGGGCGGCGGAGGTTGGTCATCGGGTCGCTTGCCCTGCTCGTGGTCGTGGTCGCCGCGGCGGCCACATGGCTGGCAGTGAGAGATAAGGCGCCGTCGGCGGCAACGGCGGTGGTGTATGAGCCATCCCCATCGTCTCCGGCGACGGAGGCAGTAGCCGATGCGGCGGCGGCCGATACGGGCGTATCGGCGGCGCGACTGGAAATCCCCGAACCTGAATTTGATTTCGGGTTTGTCCCGCAGTCGGCCAAGGTCAGTCATGTCTTCTGGCTGCATGCGGCGGGAGAGGATACGCTGCGGATTCTCAAAGTCAACCCCGGCTGAGGCTGCACCCAGGCACCGCTTGAGAAAGAGGTGCTGGCTGTCGGTGACAGCACGACGCTTGAGATTGTCTTCAGTACCGGGCACTACACCAACGAGGTGGTGAAGGCGCCGTCGATCACGACGAACGAAAGGCGGCAGCCCAGAGTCATACGGATCAAGTCGAATATTGTCAAGGAGCCGGACTCGGCCTATCCGATCATGATTCAACCCTGGTCGATCGAGTTTGCGTCGGGGACGATCGCGGATAAGGTTGAGTTCACGATCACCAACAAGGCGACCACGCCGCTTCGGCCGAGGATGGTGAGCGGACCGGGGAGCGGGGTCACGGTATCCTTGCCGTCGGTAATTCCGGGGTCGGGATCGGCGACCGGGACGGTGCGGCTTGAGCATCGGGATCCATCGGCGGCGATTGAGAAGTCGGTGACGATTGAGCTTGATGATGCGGCGAGGAGCCGGTTCACGATTCCGATTCATCGGCCGAAGCAGGGGTGAGGGGGGCGGAACGGATCCCTGCTTTCGGGCCTGTTGAAAAAGCCTATGACTAGTCATTGCGAGCGCAGCGAAGCAATCTCTCCGTTGGCCAAGACGCTGGTACGAAGAGAGATTGCTTCGTCGCTCCGCTCCTCGCAATGGGCATAATGCTCTTTTTGTGTTGATATTTTCTATTTCCGGCAGAGGTGGAAGTACCAGGCGAAGTAGTTGGCGCGGTGTTGTGCCGATAGGCCGCGATGCTGGCGGTAGCGTGTTTTCAGTCGGCTGAAG
>JBGSIV010000239.1:0-2419 GCA_041742355.1 Candidatus Zixiibacteriota bacterium | reverse complement strand
CTGCGAGTCGGTTCACTTAAAAAGACTGGGCGTTGCGATGAGTAACGACCCATGTGTCGCACTGGCCGTAGATCGAATGCTGAAGGGCGAATCGCAGTGCACAGAGACCGCCGAGTTCGTCAAGCTGGATGAGCCGCCTGATCGATCCGGGAACAATGTTTTGCTGGATCTGCGTAAAGTCGCTGCTGGAGAAGTTGACAGCGTGCTCGTAGCGGTGAGTACGGCCGATAGCCTAGTCATTCGCGCGGGAATGTGGATAGGTGACACGGATTTCTATCTCGTCGATCCTATCGGTCGCCAGGTGACTCCCGATACGGCGGCGGTAGACCCCGATATCGAATACACGAACGATGGCGAAGTCAGGGGCTACCACCTGAAATCCGCGAGGACGGGCGAGTGGACGGTGATTCTTGATGCCGCAGAAGCGCTCGATCCGGCGGAGATATTCGTCACCGGCATCGAGTACAGTGACATCACTATGCAGGCTTCGCTGGCGGCCCAGGAAATCACGCCCGCATCGGCGCAAGTCGTCGAAGTAGTCCTCGGGTGGGGAGGGTCTCCCGTTATCGGTGCCAGCGTCACCGGCGAACTTTACGATCCGGCCAGCGGTCAATTCGGTCTCGTCCTGGTCGATGACGGATCAGGCGAGGACGAGGTGGCTGACGACGGTGTCTACACGACGGACATAGCCGGCAACGCAGCCATCGGCCAATACACGCTTGAATTGGTAGCCGTGGGCGCCTACGGGTCAGATGGCGTCTTTGATCGAGCCACAACCCGGGAGTATTACGTCGCCCAACGACCGGACCTGGAGGTGCTGACCACCGATATCTCGATGCCGGCGGCCGTGCCTGACTCGGTACCGCTGATCAATGTATATGCGACGTTGCGCAACATTGGGCAAGCCGCCGCGGATTCGGTGCGGATTCAGTTTTTGGAGGAGAACACCCATCTGGTATTCGCAGACACGACACTTTCTGAGGTGGCCGCCGCCCAGGAGGTCACGCTAGACGCAAGCTGGCCGGTCCGCATCGGATCGAGTGAACGACAACTAGGAATAACGATCACGGTGTTGGGCAACCCCGCGGAAGTCGTGCTATCGAACAATACGGCATTCAACACACTTCAGGTTACGGCTGTCAATGCAGAGGAGACCGGACTACCGCACCCCCGTTTTGAAACGAGGTGCTACCCCAACCCGTTCAATCCGAGCATCACGATCTGGTGTAGCATCCCTAACTCCGGGAAGATCGACTTGCGTGTCTACGATGTGCGCGGGAGATTAATCCGAACGATCGTCAAGGGCATATTCTCTGCCGGAGAGCACGAATTCAGATGGGACGGATCGGATAAAGACGGCCGGAATGCTGCATCGGGGGTCTATTTCTGCGTGCTAAAATCGGATCAGGGCACCGAGACCGGGAAAATGACGCTTATAAGATAAGGCCATATGCCCTTTCACTTCCCCTCCTGAGGGGGGTAGAATCCACGCTTCGGTGAGGATTCTGCCCCTCTCGCTGAGCAGGTTGAAACGCGGCGTCGTCCCAGACATCAATTCTCTGCCGACTTTCCGCTTCCGCGCCCGACCTGGGGAGCCGGACGTTCGCTGCTACGAAACGACGCGCAGAGAAGTTAACAGGGGCTCCGGTCTGGTGGGGAGCGGGGCTGTTGTATTTGACGACGCAGCAGTCGCTTAGGGGGGTGTGAACTGGGGGCGCACCGTCGCGCGAGGAGAGAAGCGGGGAGAGAGGTTGACACCCTACGGGACATCGGCCGGTGCCGTCTCGAAGTCTCCAAAACGGCCTGAGATCACTTCGTTCACATAAAGCGATAGCGAAGAAGTCCGATATCGGCCGAGTTCCGCGTCGGCCACAGAGCCGAGACAGTGTTGCTGTCGGGATTCGACTTTGTTCGCGCGGGTGGCGGAAACCGTGGTATTCTCAACTCGCGTCGTCGGCCCCGCGCGGCGATGGAGACGATCGCCTTGTCCCACAAGCGGGGCACGCGCTCGCTGAATGAAGGAGGCGTGCGATGCGCCTCAGCCTCTGCCTTCTGTTCGTGTCGAGCCTGGTGCCGATCTCCGCTACCGCGCAGATGGAGACCTGGCCGAATACGATCGGTATCTACTTCGACGAGGGCGCCACAACGAATTCGTCATGGATTCAGGGCCCCACGATCGCACATGCATACCTTGTTGCCACGAACCTGACTCTGAACTCACCAGTCCAGGTGTGGTGGGGGGCAGTTCTCTGCTACACCAATGCCATGACTGCTGAACTTAGAGGAGCGGGCGTCAATTGGTTTACAAGTTGGCCAGCGGACCAAATCTGGTTTGAAGTGACCTGCATCGAGCCTTTGCCCATCGGTACGGCCGTCGTACTCGCGGACCTGTTTATACAGGTCGCGGGTAGCGAGGCGG
>JBGSIV010000238.1:0-3232 GCA_041742355.1 Candidatus Zixiibacteriota bacterium | reverse complement strand
CTTCAGCCGACTGAAAACACGCTACCGCCAGCATCGCGGCCTATCGGCACAACACCGCGCCAACTACTTCGCCTGGTACTTCCACCTCTGCCGGAAATAGAAAATATCAACACAAAAAGAGCATTATGCCCGCAATGACCTCGAACGGCTCGTGCGGGGTTTTTCAGCCGGCCCAGAGGCGTGGGCCCCGAAAAGCAAGCGGCGTCAGGTGAGATCACCTGACGCCGTATCGTATTTGGTCCGACCGAGGATTACCGCTCGGCGAGCTGGTCCTCGAACTGCTGGGCCGTATTGACCAGATTCAGCAGTTCGATCGCTTCCGGCGAATTGGTTTCCCGCACAACCCCTTTGACCACGCGGCGCACGTCAGCCAGGCTGCCGTCTTTGGCCCAGTAGGACTTGCGGAGGATTTCGCCGAACTCCGCGGCCGCCGCCGCGAGGCGGAAGTCCGGGGTGGTGCGGTCGAAGCGCGGCGCGAAGTCGGCCATCATAATCGGCTGGTTCACTTCGGCCACCCGCCCGTTGTCCGGGTGTTTGTAGCGAATGAACACGGTGCCGAGGCGGAAGTCACGACCCTGGCTCCAGCTCCGCTTGTCGCGGCGACTGCTGTCGCGATCCCGGTCATCGGTGCCGTACCATTCGTCTTCGTCAACGTCCCAATCCCGGTCCCGATCCGAACCACGGTCGTTCCACAGCTTGATTTCGTACAGCGCGGTGACCTCGTGGCCGGAGCCGATCTCGCCGCCGTCCTCGCGGTCGTCGCGGAACTTGTTGTCGGCGACATCGCGGTTCTCGTAGCCGATCAGGCGGTAGCTGCGCACGATTTCGGGGTTGAAGTCGACCTGGATCTTGACATCGCGGGCGATCACTTCCAGCGTGCCGGTGAGGTTGTCGACAAAGATCTTGCGGGCCTCGTCGAGGTTGTCGACATAGGCGTAGAACCCGTTCCCCTTGTTGCCCAGCTTCTCGAGCAGCACGTCGTTGTAGTTGCCCATGCCGAAGCCAACGGCGGTGAGGGTGATCCCTTTCTCGGCGTAGCGCTTGATCTGCTTGAGGATCTCCTCCGGGCCGGTGCGGCCGACATTCGCCACGCCGTCGGAGCAGAGGATGATGCGGTTGATCTTTTCGGGGTCGAACATTCTGTCGGCCATCCGGTAGCCCAGGCGAATGCCTTCTTCGGCGTTGGTCGACCCGCCGGGGGCCAGCCGCTTGATCGCGCTCAGGATGCGGTCCGTGTATTCGATGCCGGTCGGTTCGAGGAGCACGCGGCCGTCGGAGCCGTAGATCACGATCCCGACGCGGTCACCTTCGTACAGCTCGTTGACGAGCAGGCGCAGCGAGCGCTTGACCAGTTCGAGGCGATCTTCGCGGTCCATCGAGCCGGAGACATCGATCACGAACACAAGGTTGGCCGGCTTGCGGTGTTCCTCGCGGATCTCGCGGCCCTTGATGCCGATCCGCAGGAGGCGGCTGTTGTTGCCGAATTCCGACGGCGCGCCGTCGATGTAGACGCGGAAGGCGTCGCGGCGCGGGGCATCGTAGCCGTAGTCAAAGTGGTTGATGAATTCTTCGGCCCGGACCGCCTCGAATGGAGGCAGAGCGCCGCGGTCGAGGTAGGAGCGGGTGAGAATGTATGAGGCATCGTCGACATCGGCCGCGAAGGTCGACAGGTGGTCTTCGTCGGTGTCGACGAACGGGTTGACGCCGTAGTCGCGGAAGAACATGGCGTCGAACGGTTCGCCGTTGACGATATTGCTGCCGCCGTGAGCCGGCGGGTAGGATCCGTCGGGGATGTAGGAGACTTCGCCGGCCCGGCCGCCGCGGATGTAGACTCTGCCGGTCGCGTCGGCCGCGACTCCGGCGCTCTGGCTGAGCAGTTCGTCGACGGTGGTGGCCGGTTTCTGGGCCTTTGCTTCGTTCGCGGTGGCGGCCTGGTTGGAGGTTTCGCGGATTTTGAGCTTATCCTGCTTGCCGACCACCGTGATGCTCTTATCAAGTTCGGTGGATGATTTCTCTAACTGGACCTTCTGTTCGGTCGTGACGCCGGCCGCCACTGAGACGCTCTGGATTTCGATTGAGGTGTACCCGACGGCGGTGAATCGGAGGGTGTAAACGCCGGGCGTTACCTGCTGGATAACGTACTTGCCGTCCAAATCGGCCTGGGCGCCCAACTGGGTGCCGACGACCAGAACTGATGCTCCGACAAGTGGTTCCCCCGTCTCTTTGGCGGTGATTGTGCCCTGAATTTTGCCCATCCCCCTGGAGTCCGTACGGCCCTTCTCCCCTGCCGCCATGAGAATGAGCGGGGTCAGAACGGCCATAATCAGAATAATCCCGTAGCGGCGCATACGCACCTCCATCGTGTTGCGGTTTGTTGCTGTCTTCGAGGGGATTACACTTGAAGGACGGGGTTCTTCCCGGAAATGTGGAACGGGGAAAGGGGGGGCCGGAGGAAATGGGGCTGTGGAAATGTCAAACACGCAAAGCCGGGTTTGACCTGCCGGGTAACTGGAAACCTGAGCGTGGAAATGTCAAACACGCAAAGCCGTGTTTGACCTGCCAGGGAATTGGTAACCTGAACGTGGAAATGTCAAACACGCAAAGCCGGGTTTGACCTGCCGGGTAACTGGAAACCTGAACGTGGAAATGTCAAACACGCAAAGCCGTGTTTGACCTGCCGGGTAACTGGAAACCTGAACGTGGAAATGTCAAACACGCAAAGCCGTGTTTGACCTACCGGAGGTGGCGAGGTAAAGATAGATTGCTTCGTCGCCCGGCTTTCGCCGGGGTCGCCATGACAGTAATCGAGCGATCAGTTCAGATCAATGTCAGGCCCGCAAGGGGCCTGACCTACGGGGGAAAAGGCATGGATTCCCGCCCCGGATCAAGTGCGGGGCAGGCATTTCGCGGGAATGGCTGTGTCAATATTCTATGCGGTGTGCTGGTATATCGGTCATGCTTCGACTACGCTCAGCATGACGGTCGGGGCAATGGCAGGAGCCTGGGGGCTCCTGCCATACTCGTTCTCGTCGCTTTAGTGATCCCACAGCAAGCTGTGGGCTACTCGGTTACTCGTTCTCGTCACTTTAGTGATCCCACAGCAAGTAACTATGCTACGGGTATTAGTTGAGCCTCTGTTCGCCACGGGTATCTTGTCGTGAATCACAACCGTAACGACAAGACCCTCAGCGACCAGGAGGCTCAGATGAGAAGGTACGACGCAGAAGCGATT
>JBGSIV010000237.1:0-8724 GCA_041742355.1 Candidatus Zixiibacteriota bacterium | reverse complement strand
GGACTTCGATGTGTCGGTCAACGCAGACACAGTCTATGTGCTTTTCGACTTTGTCAACATCGAACCAAACGACTACATCACTGAAAACAATACTCTCGCTGTGTCCTGGACACGCTGCTGTTGTACCATGCGGGGTGATCTTAACGATGATCTGAAAGTCATCATATCCGATCTGACCTTTATGGTGAATTACCTATTTAAGGGAGGCCATGGGCCCGGTTGTTTCCTTCAGGGGGATGTCAACGGTGACAGCAAGGTCATTATTAGTGATCTCACCTACCTCGTGAACTACCTCTTCAAGGGGGGCCCGACGCCGGTAGCCTGTCCCTGATATTGAGGGTAACCGTTCTATCGCGACTGCGGGCGGCGCCGGTTGGCGCCGCCCGTTTTCTGGGTAGTCATCCCACCTTACCGAGGTCTAACACGCTGATATAGAATGTGCTTCTGTTAAAGTCAGGGGTTTGTTCGGACCTCCGGCATATACTTTCGCGGCAAACGCCCTGCTTCCCGTTTTGCGCTTGTAGTCGAGCGCGTTATTCCCTTCCTTGCCCTCTCTTTGCCGCCGGCTTGCGCAAAATCGCTGGCGCAGGAGCCCCTTACTATATGGAAAGCCTGTCGTCCTATTTCGGCCCGATCCTTGCCCTGCTCACTGCCGTCTGCTGGGCGTTCGCAGTCATACTCTTCAAACGCAGCGGCGAAACGGTCCACCCGATCGGTCTGAATCTCTTTAAGGCCTGTCTGGCTCTCTCGCTGCTGATTCCGACAGTCTGGATTTCGAAAGATACTCTCTTCCCCACCGCGTCGAGCCGGGAGTACCTGATGGTCCTGGTGTCAGGAAGTCTTGGCATCGGTATCGCTGACACCCTCTTTTTCATGGGCCTGAATATCATCGGCGCGGGGCGAATTGCCATTGTCGACTGTCTCTACAGCCCGTTCGTAATAGGGCTCTCCATGCTCTTTCTGGCCGAGAGCCTCTCGTTCTGGCAGTTTGTCGGGGCGGTGATGATCATCTCGGCGGTGCTCACGCTCACCGGTGAGCCGCAGTCTGGAGTCGAGCGCACGGCGCTCGTCAAGGGAATCCTGTTCGGCGTCCTCGGAATCGCCTGTACCTCGACTAGCCTGGTCATGGTCAAACCGATCCTCGAGGCTTCGTCGCTCCTGTGGGTGACGACGTGGCGGATGGTCGGCGGGGCGGCGATCCTGGTGCTCGTCACTCTGCTGCATACCAGGCGACGCGAGATTCTTCAGTCGCTGACGCACGCCCGCGGCTGGGCGTACACAGTTGGCGGATCATTTATGGGAGCTTACCTGTCGACTCTTCTCTGGTTGGGCGGAATGAAGTACACCCAGGCGTCGGTGGCGGCCGCACTCAACCAGACCAGCAACATCTTCATATTTATTTTCGCCGCGATGTTTCTCAAGGAACGAGTCACGCCGCTTCGGGCCGCCGGGATAGTCCTGGCGATGGCCGGGGCGTTCCTCGTGATGTTCGGCTGACAGGACGCGTCAAGTACCGCTTGCGCGATCCGTTGAGGGCGGTATATTGAAGGTGGAGTCCACTGTCCTGATCCGACGAGATTCATACCGCAAGACCATTTCGTGCCGGTGGGGATAGAAACCGGCGCGCGGTTTGTCATACCCGCAAGGAGGGAGTCATGAAGCAATGCCTGGTTCTCTTGATCAGCGCCATGTGTATTGCTATCGGTCTTTTGGGGTCGGCAGCTGCGCAGGGCGCGATTACCGTGTCGTTCTCGAACACATTTGTGGATGGCGCGACGACCTACCTGATGCCCGGTAACACGACAATCACCTTTACAACGAGCATCGTCACGGCGCCGGTCAATGGCGGCACGAACGGTTTCAGGATCTGGGTTCCGGAGGGAGGAGTCTTTGGTCCGGTCAGCGGGAGTTTTCCGCTCCAGCCCGGATGGGACGGCGGGTGTTTTGCTAATCACCTATCCTGCGACGGGATCGGAGCCGACACGGTGGGCTTCGGCGGCTTTGCCATCGTTGGCAGCGGCCTGCCCGTGGGGACACATGTCTACTACACGGCCGCACTATCCGTTCCCACCGCCCTTGCGGAGAAGCAACTTTGTATCGACACCGCCTTCTATCCCATGGGAGGGGTTTGGCTGTGGAGCACGGATTTTGGCGATATAGTTCCGGACTGGTATGACCAGCCATACTGCCTCACGATCTACGGTTGCGCGCCGGGCAAGCTCTTCTCGAACTGGCCGGAAGCCACGCTCACATATGACCACTGCGGACTGGCGACCTATGATTTCAATACTCCGGATGAGGCCACCGGCCTGGCTGCCTACACACTGGGGGGTGGACCGGGGTCGGTCGATCCGGTGACCGGTGTGTGGTCCTACCAGCCGGGTCTTGCCGATGTTGGACAGGTCCATAGCGTTGGCATTATGGCCTATGGTTGCTCCTACCGACAGTTCGACGTAATGTTCACCAATCAGGCGCCGACGGTCACGTGCCAGGGGCCGCTGATCATCGGAGTTGGAGTGCCCTTCTCGATAACGATTGCCAAGAACAACATCGATTGCGACAGCGGCACGTTTTCATTCGCCGGGGTCAATCCGCAGCCGGCGGGAGAATACGCAATAGACCCGAATACCGGCGCGTTCAGTTTCACGGCTGCCCCAGAGGACGAAATGCAGGTCTACGAGTTTCTTCTGCAGTACACTGACGGAGTTCTGAGCGCTCAATGCGTGCAGCAGATTCAGCCGCTCGACCTGTTCGCCTGCTGTGATCTGCGCGGTGACATTGACAAGAGCGGGACGGGGCCGAACGTTGCCGATCTTACCCGTTTCGTCAATATCTTCTTCCGCGGGATGGGGCCGTTTCCGTGCGACGCCGAGGCGGATGTAAATAGCGACTATGAACGGAATGTTTCGGATCTGACCTACATCGTAAACTTCCTCTTCCGGGGTGGTCCGGCGCCGGTGCCGTGCCCGTAAGTGCAAATTGATAATCGGCTCTTATAAACATGCTCTAGTCAAAGGGGAGAGATGTCCATGGTAAGACTGAAAACGCTGCTGCCAATGGTGGCGATAGTCCTCATGGCAGCGTCCGCGGCCGGTCAGGACGCTATCACTGTATCCTGGGGGGGCACGTGGACTGACGCCCTGTCGCACACTACGTACCTGTACCCCGGCCCAAAGACCATCACCTTCACGCTGACGGTCGTGGGCAATAGCATCAAGGGCAACAGCAATGGTTTTAGGATCTACAACCAGGATGGAACAGGGACCTTCGGGGCACCGACCGGTACGTGGAACACAGCTATAGCCAACGGCTTCTACGAGTCGGTGAACCAGTTCACGCGCTACTTCGGCGTAGACGGCACGGGTGAGGATACGGTCGGTTTTGGCGGCTTCACCATAGGTGCCCCCGGTATTCCTCCGGGGATCCACAATCTCTGGACCATCAGCACTACCGTGGTGGAAGGTGAGACATTTTGTCTCGACACGGCGTACTTTCCTCCGGGCGGCGAGTGGGTATGGGCGACCGATGCCGGGGACGAGTACCCCGACTGGTATGACGAGCCGTACTGCCTGGAGGTTCGCTATCCACCGCCACCTCCACTGGTTGTGAACTGCCCTTATTCCGCCATGGCTTTCAATCATTGTGCCACGTCGACTTACGATTTCAATGCAGAGGCAGGCGACGGCAGTCCGGTGTCGTACAGCATGGTGAGCGGCATCGGCTCGATCGACCCGGTGACCGGCGTGTGGATGTATACTCCATCGCTGGCTGATGTCGGTCCTGTTCACCAAGTGGTGATTCGAGCGCAGAGTTCGGGCGGGGCAAGCGCAGACTGCTTCTTTGAGGTGTGGTTCACGAATATGGCCCCGACGATCACGTGCCAGGGGCCGGTAGTCTGCGGGGTTGGAATTCCTTTTTCGACTACGATCACCAAGAACGACGTCGATTGCGACACAGGAAGTTTCTCGATAGTTGACGTCCGCCCTCAGCCCGTGGGGCCGTACTCGATTGACCCAGCAACGGGTGTACTGAGTTACACAGCGGCGCCGGCGGACGACATGCAGGACTTTGCGTTCACCGTGCTGTATTCCGACGGCATGCTCCACGCCACCTGCGATCAGCATATTCAACCGATAGACCAGGGGTCGTGCTGCCAGCTGCGAGGCGATATCGATGGCAACGGGAGCGGACCAAACATCTCTGATCTCACTATGTTCGTGAACGTCTTTTTCCGTGAGATGGGCCAGTTCCTGTGCGATGATGAAGCGGATGTTAACGATGATCAATTTCTGAATATCTCCGACCTGACGTTCCTTGTGAACTATCTTTTCCGTGAAGGTCCGGAGCCTTATCCGTGCCCGTGGCGTCAGTAGGCAGCCCCCAGTCTTTTCGATAATGAAACGGCCGGCTTTACAGCCGGCCGTTCTGCATTGCGCTATGAAAATTGGCGTCAGCGTGGAGTCGGAGCACCCTTGGCAGTGGGAATGACCTTGGGATCCTCTTTCAGGCGTCTGGAGATATCGGCGATCGCCCGATCGAGTTGATCATCGAACCCTGCCACCAACCGCTCGGGACGGTTCTCCACCTCGATGTCTGGCTCGACCCCTCGGTTTTCCATTACCCAGTCACCCTGGAGATTGTAGATACCGGCGGCCGGAACGGTGTAGTAGCCGCCGTCGACCAGCGGTGTGAAGCCGTTGATTCCGATCACGCCACCCCACGTGCGCTTGCCCATGAGCGGGCCAAGCTTGTACTCCCGGAAGAAGTACGGAAAGTAGTCACCGTCGGAGCACGAGAACTCGTTCATGAGCGTGATCATGTGGGCATGGACTGCATCTCCCGGGTCGGGCCAGACGCTGCCGTAGCGTCCTTTGCCGGCCGCCACGAGGGTGCGACGCAGCCGCTCGAGAATAAGTCCTGAGACAAACCCGCCGCCGTTCCAGCGAACATCGATAATCAGCCCCGGCTTGCGCATCTGGTGGTAGAACATTTTGGTGAAGCGGTACAGGCCGTAGCTGTCCATGTCGGGAATGTGGATGTATCCAATTTGGCCGTTCGAAACGGAATCGACATAGTGCAGGTTGTCCTGCACCCAGGCGAAGTAGCGCAGATTCACTTCTTCGGTGATCGGCTTGACCACCACCTGTCGGGCGCCCTGCATAGACGGGCGGTCGTTCACCGTGAGGGTGATTTTCTGGCCGAGGGTGTTCTCGGTCAGGCGGTAGGGATTCATTACGCCGGTCAGTTCGCGGCCGTTGATCGCCAGCAGGTAGTCACCCTCCCGGACATCCACGCCCGGCTCGCACAGGGGTGAGCGGAGCTCCTGGTCGAAATTCTCGCCGTGGAAGATGCGCGCGAACCGGATCCGGTTGGCCTTCGTGTCGATCCCGAAGTCACAGCCGAGGAGGCCGACTTTGCCGGGTTGAATCTCGGGCATCTCCCCCGCCCCGGTGTAGGTATGGGAACAGGCGAGTTCGCCGAGCATTTCGCCGGTCAGGTAGGTCAGGTCGAACCGGTGCGTCACATACGGCAGCATGACCGAGTAGCGGCTCCAGATCTCGTCCCAGTCGACGCCGTGCATGTCGGCATCGTAGAAGAAGTCCCGTTCGCCGCGCCAGGCCTCGCGGAGCATCTGGCGGTACTCGGCTTCGTGATCCACCTCGGCCGACAGGTGGGACAGATCGAGTTTGCCCTCCGTGAGGTCAGCTTTGGGTCCTTCGGTGCCGACTATGAAGTACGAGCCTTCCTTTGCGACCAGCATGTGTTTGCCGTCGGGGCTCAAGCAAAAGCCGCCGATCCCTTCGGCAAACTCGTGGTCCTCCTCTTTGGCGATATCGTACTTGTGAAGTGTACGCTTGCCGTCACCAACCGGTCCCCGCAGGCCGCGGAGCGGCTGGGACATGTAGAACACGGCTCCGTCGACGGCAACGACCGACGAGTAGTTCCCGGCCGGCAGGTCGATTGCCACTTCGCGGTCGAAGATACCGTCGAAGTCGATCCGCACCGGTGTCGGCTCGGCCTTCTTCTCATCGTCCTTGCCGTCGGATTTCTTCGACGCTTTGCCTTTCGGCTGGTCGGCGTCGCCTTCATCATCCGTGGTCACCCCTTCGTCCCCCTCCTTCTCGAAGGGCGACTTGCCGTCCTTCTGCAGGACGACGGCGTACAGGTTGTCGATCGCCTGATTGATGAAGGAGAACTCATAATTGCCGAGCACCGGATTGAAGTTCCGCTCCGAGAGGAAGTACAGGTACTTGCCATCGGGCGAGAAGCTCGGCCAGTAGTCGTTGGTGTAACCGGGTGTCACCTGGTGGATGGCGCGATCGTCGAACGAGTAGACGAAAATGGTCGTGATGAAGTTGGACAGGTTTTTGGTGTAGGCGACGAAGCGGCTGTCAGCCGACCATGAAGGCCCGCCGAGACCGCCGTAGTCGGCCGAATCGATCGTAACCACCTGCTTCGTGCTCACATCGACGCTGCGCACGGCATTGGTCATATCGAAGAAGATCAGTCGCTTGCTGTCGGGCGACCACTCCGGGTCGTACCGCTGCACCCGGTTGCCCGAGGTGAGCTGCACCGTATCCGCACCATCGTGCGATATCACGTACAGTTCCTCCTCGCCGGTGATGTCCGAATAGAACGCGATCCACTTGCCGTCGGGTGACCACTGCGGCGACCCCTCGCGCGCGTCGGACCGGGTGATCAGCCTGCGGGTGTTGCCGTCTTTGGCCGGGACGCTGAACAGGTCTCCGCGGGCGGCGAACACGGCCCGTTTGCCATTAGGCGCGATATCGAAATCACCGATGCGCTTGGAGACATCTTTGATCTCTGGGCGCATCGTGTGGTGATCGGTAATCAGCTTGATCTCGACCTTGTGCACCTGCTCAGAGGGCAGGTCCATGACATAGAGGTAACCGCCGTTTTCGAATGCGATGCCATCAATCCCAAGGCTTGGCCAGCGGACATCGTACTCCTCGAACTTCGTCACCTGGGTCACCTGCTTCGTGGCGATATCATAGCGATACAGGTTCAACTTGCCGTCGGTGCGGTCGGAATTGAAGTAGATCTTGTCGCCGTACCACATCGGGACATTGTCGGTCCCCGCCCAATCGGTGATCTGCTCGCTGGTGTTCTTTTCGAGATCATAGATCCAGACGTCTTGCGCCGTTCCGCCCATGTAGCGCTTCCAGGTGCGGAAATCCCGGTAGATTGGGCAGTAGGCCACCTTTTTCCCGTCGGGCGAGAAACTGGTGAATCCGGCCTGCATCATCGGGAGCGGTTCCGGCAGGCTTCCGGTGAGATTGACCAGATAGATCCGGCCATCCCAATCGGAGGCCGTCTCCATCCGCGAGCGGAACATGACTTTGGTGCCGTCAGGACTCCAGCCCATGACGACATTTTCCGGCCCCATCCGTTCGCTCGTATTCTGGGCGCCCGGATGCCAGGTCAGGCGGGATGGGTGGCCGCCTTCGACCGGCATGACGTAGACTGCCATGTCACCGTCGTACTGCCCGGTGAAGGCGATTTTGGAACCATCCGGTGAGAATCGGGGAAAGAATTCGCGCCCGTCGTGGCTGGTCAGGCGGGTGGCCTGGCCGCCGGTGCGCGGTGCGGTGTAGATGTCCCCGGCGTAGACAAACGCGACCATGTCCTTATGCACGGCGGGGAACCGCAGAAGGCGCGCTTCCTGCGCCATCGACGATGCCGTGCAGACCAGCAGGGCCGCCAGAACCATGATGTATCGTCTCATAACACCTCCACTTTGCAGCACGGCGCTGCTCAAGTATGGACGTTGAAGTTGTCGTGTGAGTTTCGCATGCAACGGAATTATCCTGGCTATCGGTAGAGCAAAACCCCGGCAATGACCAGCACGATGCCCATCACCGCCGCCGTCGGGACAACGTGCCGGCGCATGATCTCCCGAACGGGGACGTGGAAGTACTCGCTCGTGACGACGAGGCAGGGGTGCACGGGCGAGATGATGTAACCGAAGAAGACGGCGACATAGATCAGGGCGAAGTACGGTGGACTGACCGTTTGCGCGCCGGCCATGTAAATGGGAAAGATGATCGACGCCGACAAATCCACCCGGCCTGTCCCGAAACCAACGGCGAATCCGGCGACCAGCGCCAGCAGAAGCGGCGGCAGCGGCAGCGCGGCGATCAGGTAGCGGGCATCGGAAGCCATGAATATGTGCATGTAGAGGAACATGCCGATGATGAGAATCACGAAGTTCCACGGCCGCGCCCGCTTTGTGACCGCCCACAACTCGATACGTGTTCGACTAACCAGCATAGCCACGGTGAAGGCGGTCGTCAGGCCGATCAGGGTGGCGAGATTACCGAGCCCGAACAATCGTTTGAGCGTGAAATCAAGCACCGGGGCGCTCAGGATGACCGCCAGGGGCAGCACCAGTTCGCGCGCGGAGAAGAGCCGTTTATGGGCGAGCGTGCCGTTGACCTGCCGCAGGTAGAACCAGTAGCCGAGCACGATCGACAGCACCGAGCCCGGCAGCAGGTAGACCATCGCCACGTAGACATCGATGCCGGCGATTTTCGACGATGCGATCAGGGCCGGGCTTAAGGGGTAGATCAGAATGAAGAGGTGCCGGAACCAGTTGTTGATGGCCGCCTTGAGTTCGTCCGAGACGCCTTCTCCCCCGCGCTCAACGATCGGTGCGGACAGGAGCGCTCCGCCGGGCATCGGCAGCAGGCCCATCATGGCCGC
>JBGSIV010000236.1:0-9052 GCA_041742355.1 Candidatus Zixiibacteriota bacterium | reverse complement strand
GAATGACAAAACTGATTCGTTCATCACGCATGGTCGCTGTCCTAAACGGCATATCCTGGCTCCTCTGTAAGTAACCCAAGATAGCCAACCTGTATACCATGTCTTGAAAGAACATGTATACTATGTCATGATAGCGTACAGTCTGGAGACTCCTGCCCTACTCGTTATCCCTATCTGTTTTTCCTGCCTATCCCACAGCAAGCTGTGGGCTACTCTCTGCACCGTCACGCTGAGCGTGGACCTAAACCGACCTCCAGATTCTGTCATCCCGGGCTACGACCCGGGATCCAGTCCTCTCCTCGAGTAGGTCAAAACCCCTGCGGTTTTGACCCCTTGAGGTCGAACTCTGTTCGACCTACTCCGATTCCGTGATGTCAGGTGTCCTCACCTGAAACCACCTTCTCCTCGTGCCACGACCACACCCCGCATGTCCGTGCATCCGGAACGCACCACCACACCGGCACTCCGCACCACCACTCTGAAATTGTCTTCTGAAAAATCTCGGCTTAAGTATCCGGGAGCCCGGAGGCCGAGGTCGGCAAATACCGCGTCATCACGCTCGTGACCGGCGACACCCGCGGCGTCGCCAATGTAATCTTGTCTCTCATATACGTCATAACGCTTTCGAGGCCTGCGCATCCGGGGTGGGGGCTTGTGCAAACCCTGGCCCCTGTCATTGCGATCGCCCGAAACTAGTCATTGCGAGCGCAGCGAAGCAATCTCTCCGGTAGGTCAAACACGGCTTTGCGTGTTTGACATTGCCTTTTGTAGGTCAGGACCCTTGCGGTCCTGACATTGACTCAACGCATACGCCGCGAGGCAATCTCTCCGCAGCCTCTGCCCGGAAAGATAATTCCACAATCCCCGTTGTCAATCCTATTCCTAACCGATATACTGCCCGCGTCACAAGTTCAGGAAGGGACAGCATGTTCGACAAGGAAGGCCTCAACGAATACCTCCGCCGCCAGGTCTTCGTCGCGTTCGACACCGAAACCACCGGCCTCTGGGCCCCGGTCAACCGCGTGGTCGAAATCGGCGCGGTCAAGTTCGAGATGGAAGTCGAAGACGGCCAGCGGTTTTCGTCGCTGATCAACCCCGAACGCCCCATGCCCCTCGAGGTCATCCGCGTCCACGGCATCACCGACCTGATGGTTTGCGACGCCCCCACCGCCCCCGAAGTGTTGGCCCAGTTCAAAGCCTTCCTCGGCACCGACACTGTCCTGATCGCCCACAACGCCCCGTTCGATATCAGCTTTCTCGGCATGGAGTTTTCCCGCGCCCAAATCCCCGCGCCCGAGAACATCATTATCGACACGGTCGATATTCTCCACCACACCATCCCCGGCCTCCCGTCGTATTCGCTGGAGGCGCTCGCCCGACGGTTCAAACTTGCCCCCGCGCAGGAACACCGCGCGCTCGCCGATGCCTTGCTCGTGATGGAGCTCTTCCGCATGGCTGCGCCGGCGATTGAGGATGTCGGTAAGAAAGAGGACTGGGGGAAACACCTCGCCGCGTATCGCATGGACGAGTGGCACGACGACACCGCGCGCCTTCCCGAGGAGTTCGCCGAGCTCGATGAGGCGGTGCGGCTGAATCGCCGCGTGACGATTGTTTATGAGGCGAAGCCGAATGTCCCGTCGCGCCGCACGATCCAGACCCGCCGCATCCACAAACTCCGCGATATATACTACATCGAAGCCTGGTGCGAGCAGGCGAAGGCGGATCGGACTTTCCGGGTGGATAGGATTACCAGGTGGACGGTGGTGGAGTAGGGGTTGACAATTTCATCAATCTGCCATGACCATAGGTCATTGGGCTTTTACAGGCAGGTTGTGCGACTGCTGCCAAAACAGGCAGTGTTCGAAACATTTAGCCGAGTCACAGAAGCCCAAATAACGGGCAAATCAGGGAATCGGCTGGAGCCATGTTCACTGATCTGATTAAGCGTAAGGCTAAAGAACTTGGAATTGAGTTTGGGCGTGAAAGTCGGGAATCCGAGCCGCAAACGGAGCCAATTCGCGAAAGCAGAGAGCCTCAAACTCCAGCCGAAATCATGATGGCCAAACGTATGAGTCGGTGATAAGTATGATTGGGTTACACAAACATAGATAAGAAACCCCTCGCACAAGCTCTGAGTCAGCCCCGTCCTGCTGTTAGAATGAATTCACGGCGTACTCCACGTCAGGGTGCGATACACTAACCTGCTGTTTTCAACATAATACATCGTTGGATGATCGTATCGAATGTACTCATTACGGTTCCAAAACGAGGGGCTGAAATCGGCTGGCATGTATGCCGTACCAACCATAACCGGTGCAGCGGAGTCTGAGACATCGATTACCGTGATTTCCTTGGAGGACTCAAGTATCCCGATGTAAGGCAGATTACACAATACCGCTATAGGCGACGTAACGGTCGGGAGTACTGTCGTGCTCACTTTGGACAATGTGCCGGAAGCGCCCAGCATTATGACATCGAGATGGACGGTATCATGCACGTACGCCCAAGACTTCCCCACGAAAAAAGACATACTGTCCTGTGTTCCAAACACACCACTGGACACATCACTCCAAACATCACCGATTGGGTCCAGAGAGACTGGGTTGGTTGCAAATGAGACAAGACTTGTGGAATCCCCGTTAACATGTTTCAGATGGACAACAGCGTAGTCCCCGTGATGGTTTACGGCGATGGGGTAGCTCCCAATAGCTGGCGCTCTATAGAAATCGGCATGTGTTACTTCGGGATAATGACTCTGGGATGCATCATATACATATAGGTCGCCGGATTTCATACAGTAGAGTCTGTCGGAGATAAACGCCAATGGAGTTCCCAATGTCAAAGAGGTGGTTGAAGTTGCAGTATCTGGAACAGACAATGACAATAGCATTGTCCACCTCTCCACCCAATTCGTCGTCTCGACAATTTCAAGAAATAGATCGTCGCCACCCTGAAGGATTTGGAGCATAGAGCAATCGTAGGTGCCGTTTTCACAATTTGGAGGACCGGCTTGAGTCCCGGACGCTCTGGTGTTAAATTGTCGGCTTGGGGATCCGGAGCCGATCAAATTCCATCCTTGCACGTATGTGCTCCCATACGATTCGTCGGAGGCATTGACCGTCTTAAGACTCAGGTACAGGCTGGCTCCGTCATCCGAGACGTCATAATCCGTTATCTCACCGGAGAACGGTATAGCTGAGGCTTCGCCAAAACTGATCAAGACCGGGTCTTCCAACGGCGGATTCGAATCGGTCCCGTTGTCATCTCCGCAGCTTCCGACCAGGAATAGGGCTACAAATAGTGCTAACGAGTACTGAATTCTCATGACTTCTCCTCTGAACCAATAATTGGTTCATGTGTGTCATCATAAGTGTTTGGACAATCTGAACAACTCTAGTGACAGTTTATCTTCAAGAGTCACGGACAACGCTGTTACTTTCCCATAAATGGAACAAAACTCAGATTGTCATTATTGTCAACTCTAAAAACCTTCATTAACACGCGTTTTCCGAGCTCTGACATGACAACAAGCTCTTTTTAGCCTTTACAATAGATGGTCACAGTTTCTGTCTGCTGCGGGAAATACATATCCTTATGAATGCGAATTTTCAAATGTATTGGAATTTTAGCTGAGTAGCGACTGAGTTTTTTGTCAAGCGATTTGTGGATTCCAGGATTCTCCTTTTGCCACCATGGCGCTGAGGATGGTTAGGAGTTTTCTCATCGCCGCCACGAGAGCCGTCATCTTGGCCTTGCCCTTGCTGACAAGCCGCTGGTAGAAGGGGGCCAGGACCGGGTTGTGATAGCAGGCGCACACGATGGACATATACAGCACGGGTGCCCCAACGCTTGCGTTGGGAGAAGATTCAGCCAGCCGATTAACCCACCCCGCGGTCTTGACTCCCGAGCGGCCGCGCCTCTTGGCCCCTTCTCCGCCTCTCTCTTAGTTCTCAATGTGATTGACTCCCCCCCAAGCATCCACGAAACTGACCTCAAAACCAAAACTCCCCGGCTGTCACCCCGGGCTTGGCCCGGGGCCCAGTCAAGCCCAGTCCTATCGGTATGAAAATAGCGAAGGAGTGCTCATGCCCCGCGCTTGGGTTTACATCGTTGCCTCGCGCCGCAACGGCACGCTCTACACCGGCGTTACAACCGAACTATCCGTTCGCGTTCGGCAACACCAGCAGGATCTTATACCGGGCTTCACCGCCGACTACCACTGCCACACGCTGGTTTACTACGAAAGCTTCGACGACATCCGCCTCGCCATCCACCGCGAGAAGCAACTGAAGAAGTGGCACCGGAGATGGAAAATCCGCCTCATCGAAACTATCAACCCCGACTGGCGCGATCTCTCGCAAGATATATAGCCTCATTCCCTGCCCGTCCCTCCGGCTTCTCGTAATGTCACTCATGGATTCTCGTAGCGTCACCCCGGGCTTCTCGTAATGTCACCCCGAGCTTCTCGTAATGTCACCCCAGGTTTCCCCGGCTGTCACCCCGGGCTTGGCCCGGGGCCCAGTCAAGCTCAGTCCTATCGGAATGAAAAGGATTAAGCCGAGTAGATCAAGATCCCTGTGATCTTGGCCCCTCAAGGCCGCGCCTCGCGGCCTTCTCCCGCTCGACCCCGCCCCACCATCCACGCCGTCCGCCTCTCCGCACATCTGAACCCCTATGCCCTAGAGTTCTTTCCCTGCCGCTCCCCCCAAATTACCGTCACTCTCGGAACCTATCTCCTTCGCGGTGACCGCCTTGCCCCCCTTCAGGTCGAGCCCTTCTTCACCGGCGTTTTTGTCCAGATTGTCCGGCGAACTAATGGAGTTTGCCCCGACGTCCACGACTAGTAGAAGAACTACTGAACCTGACCGTGCGGTAGGACTCCTTAACCTGATCGTGAAGGAGAGAACCGTCATGCGCCCGGATCCCCGCCCCCGCCAGGACCCGCTCTCGGCGCCTGCACCGAGGACTGTGTGCCCTCATGGAAGAGACCGGCGAGGATCAGAGTGCCACGGTGCCGATTTTTGCCAAACGAACCCAATCTGTGGGCCGAGCTTCGACCGGAGCACGTTGTGTTCCAAGGCGCTCCGCGCCGAGAAACCCGACATCGCGCACATCGCGAAACTGCGCAAACGAACCCAATCCCCCTTCCCTGTCATCCCGGACTTGATCCGGGATCCATACAATTGTCGGGGCATTGCGCAAACGAACCCAACCCCCCGCCGATTATGCCCTTGACGCTCCACTATTTCTTTGTATCTTATTGATACCGTAGGTCGCAGACATGCCCGATAGAGACGCCGCCCGACCCGGCGGCAAGAGGGAGACCCGTATGCCATCGCACCGCATCCGCTGGTTCGCCGCGCTGCTCGTCCTGATGATCCTGCTCCCGACCTGCAGCAGCGACGACAAGTCCACCACCCCTGAACCCCCCAAGCTCATCACCGTCCAGGGAAGCATCGCTCCTCCCGACGGCTCCTCCATCGTCGCCGATGACCTCACTGTCCTCTGCGGTGATCGCACCTGCGGTGTCGATTCCTCCGGGGCTTTCCAGACCTCGGTCTGGAACAACGCACCGGCCGCGCTCGTCGCGGTCGATGCATCCGACAACCCCGTGCTCATGGCGGTCGTGTGCGATCCAGTGCAGAACCCCCAGCCGATACTCGACGCACACTCCACCGCGCTTGCCTTGGTCTACCTCAACCCCATGGTCTGCCACTGCACGCCGGGCGGCGCTGCCAGCATCCTCGCCTCGATCGCGGCTCTCCCCTCTCTTGCCATCCTCGCGGACACGATCGAGCAGCGTCTCCAGATCAATCCGCTAACGTTGACTATCGATGACCCGGTGATCGACCAGCTGCTGACCGATGTGGTCGAGGAGTACGTCAACGACGACTCCTGGGGGCCGGCCCCGGTCGCCCTCGCGACCGATCGTCCGCCCGCATCCGGCCAGGCGGCCCAGTCCGGCCCGATCATCCAGCCCGACTACGAACGCAGCGGCCACCGCCTCAACTGGCTCGGCGGCAGCAGTTATGAAATCACCAACAGCTACGGCCGCTGGGCCTACTGCTGTACTCCCACCGACTCGTTCTACCTCTTCCCCAACGGCGACTTCCTCGACTGGATCCGCAAGGGCCAGCCCTGGCCCCCCTCCAAACGCAAGCTCACCCTCTCCGTCACGGTCGCGGAGACGACCATCGTCAACATCTTCGGCTACGGCTGCCTCGGAGCCGCCGACAACAACTGGGTCGACCTCACCGAGGAGGAGAAACTCCGCGCCCACTACGGCGGGTTTGTCACCGTCACGTTCGAGCTCGTCACGCACCTGCTCGGCGTTGTCTGCAACACCGCGCGGGTCACCGGCAACGACGCGATCGCATCGCGCATCGGCGAGTCGATCATCGGCCCGATCTTTCAGGATGGCCGCGTCTACCAGCGCGTCGCCGCCTACATGCAGGCGAACGACCCATGGGGCTGCACCTGGTTCCTCTCCAAGGAGGTGCTCAAGAAGGTCGTGATGTCCCCCAGCTACCGGGAGACCTTCTGCATCATCACTGGCATCACGCTCACCGACGGCGCGATCCGCACCCTCGCCTCCTGGCTGGCCGTACCCGCGAAAGTCACACTCACCTTCAACTCTGTTTCCTCAGCGTTCAAGACCGCTCTGGCGCTCAACTCGGCCCGCTACAAGACGACGTTCAAGGTCTGGAAAGAGATCAACGAGTTCGGCGTCATCGAGGGGATGATCGCCGATAAGACCAGCGGCCTCGGCATCGCCGGCGCCACGGTAACTATCGGCGGCGATGACAACAACCCGATGAACCCGCCCCACCAGAAGGCGACCGACGCCGACGGCCACTTCCGCTTCGAGAACATTGGGGTCGGCGAAAGAACCGTCACGGCCACGGCCACCGGGTATCGTTCCAACAGCACGGGGGTGACAGTCGTGAAGAACGCGACGGTCACGGCCAACCTTGAATTGGAACGCCTTGGTGCGGGTGTCTCCGGCTATATCCGCAACGACATCTTTATCCATTACGGCCAGCCCTCGACGCTCTTCAAGGGGTCTGTCAACATTCACTGCCGCCAGATCGGCGGCCTCGGTGAGACGCGGGATACGTGGGCCGACGACGGCGTCCTCAGCCTTTCACTCCTGCAGGGGACCTGGTGGGTCATCGCTTCGCACGACGACTACGATCCTGACTCGGTGCAGGTCACCGTTCCCTCAGAGGGAACGGTAGCGCTTCCACGCGACCTGCTGCTGAAACCTCACCCCACGATGACCGGGCGGATTTACATCAACACCGACAACACCGGCAGCTACGAGATCGACTTCGTGCCCATATTCAACCAGATCGGCTTGACTGCGGAGGTCCTCTACAACGGATCCTGTCCCCTCGGCGGCAGCCCCGCACTGCTGCTCGACTGCTCCGCTGTCCGCGGGACGACCAACGCCAGTTACGACGCGGTTGCCTTCTCGATCCGGGTTGACGCCGTGCCCGAAGCCGGCGCCTACCGCCTCGGCGGAGTTGACACGTACGGCTGCACCGGTGCGGTGCCATTCTCCGCCGCCGCGGCCGCTTTCGTCACCACCCGAGCCACGTGCGCGATGGAAGGCATCCCGCAGACCTTTCCCCTGCAGTTCACCTTCATCGACGACCCTGAGTCCGCGGGCTGCAACTGTGGCATCACCCAGCCGGGCGACATCTTTTTGACCGAGTGGAGCACGGAGCTCGGCGAAGTAGTCGCGGGCGGATTCAACCTCGACCTCGCCGGTTGGACCACTTGTGAATGCTCCGGCGATGATTCCGACGACGACGGGGTGATCGACACCTGGGAGGTCGACTGTGCGCAGGCGCGACTGCAGCTGGATTTCCGCCTTCCTGTCGGCTCCGACTACCTGGTGACCTTCACGCCGGGCGGCGCGCAGGCGAAACTTCCGCAGCTGCTCCGGTAGGGCAACAGATCATTCACGGAGCCGGTTCTTCACGGCTAAACCGCCCGGGAGTCCTGCGCGAAGGCTCCCGGCTGCTCCGCATTGTATTGTCGCCAGGATCGGCCCATCTTCACCAAATTCCGCTTGCTTGAAGACTAAAATAGTCTATCTTACGGCAAAGTAGTCTTTGCAGGCGCCTGGAACTTCTGTCCCGGTACCCCCGGCGCCGCCCTCTCACAACCCCTATCTTACGTGAGGTGCCCCGGTATGACTCGTTACCGTGCGATTCCCTCCCTCGTACTCGCCGCGCTTGTCGCCGCTGTTCTCGGCGCGCCGCGGGTGCACGCGTATGTCTGCGGCGACGCCAACAACAACGGCATGGTCCAGGTCTCCGACCTCACCCTGCTGGTGAACTACCTGTTCAACTCGGGCCCTGCCCCGCCTCTGGCGGAGGCCGGCGACGCCAACTGCAACGGTGCGGTGCAGGTCTCGGATCTCACGTACCTGGTGAACTTCCTCTTCAAAGGCGGGCCCGCGCCGTGTTGCCCGCCGCAAGCGGTTCTCCATGTCGCGACCACCGGCAGTGATGTCGGCGGCGACGGCACCTCGGTTGCTCCCTATGCGACGCTCTACAAGGCTCTGACGGTCGCGGATGTTACGCCCACGGTCACCGATATCAAGATGGCCACCGGCGTTTACCCCGCCTCCGCTGACATTCTCGTCAGCACCAAAATCAACATCACGGGCGGGCTTGACCCGCTTGCGGGGTGGACGCCGGTCGGGGCGGTCAAGTCGGTCATACCGCTTGACCCGGCGCAGGATCCCCGCTTCATGATCAAGGCGGGCACAAACCGGGTGAATCTCTCGCGCCTCCAGATAGAGTCGGCGGTGGAGACGAAGGCACCCAACAGCGCGCCGGCGTGGCCGACCAACAACTCCTCGTATGCGGTGCAGATCGACGCGAGCGACTCGGTTTTCTTTGTCGACTGCGAGATCCGCGCCGGCGGAGTCAGTCAGGACGGGATCCCCGGGGGGGCCGGCACCTCTGTGGGCGGCACTGCTCCCAGCGGCTCGGCCGGGCAGTCCGGCTGTGACAACTGCAGCGGCGGCGGTGTGGGC
>JBGSIV010000235.1:0-10987 GCA_041742355.1 Candidatus Zixiibacteriota bacterium | reverse complement strand
GCGAAGAGGGTGATCGCGCCGAGGAGCGCCACGCCGGTGCGGTCCAGGGCGAGGCCGGGGATGCGGCCGAGGATCATGCCGAGGTAGACGCACAGAAAAACGACGACTGTGATTGTGTCCACAATGTGGTCCGGTGCAGGCGTGTTGGAATGCAGGTTCTTGTCTTGGTGCAACATAACGATTCTGGCGGACCGGCTGTCAAGATAATACCGGGAGTTGCGTCGAAGTCATAAGATCTGATGCCCGTATGGGTTGCACAGCAGACCGGCCATAGCGGCAGATTGTTCTCAAGTCCGCATGGTACAAAGTCGATAACATGGACGATCAAAGTACACTCTGCACCTGCGTTCCCGGTCAGCATCCAACTGAACCACTATCGGAGAGGAATGTCGTCATGAAAATCCTGATCCTGGCCCTGCTGGCCGTTGTTGTCGCCAGCGCCCCACCGGTTCTGGCGACACCGCCTGATGGCGGCGGCCCTGATCGACCAGTCCTTTACGGCAGTCTGATTCTCGGGTACTATGGCGGAGCCGGCTTCCACGCGTCCGGTACGGTCACCGACCTGGCCAGAGGACTTCCTGTCGATATTCGATTCGGGATCGGGCGTGCCGGAGTCGAACCGGGGAAAGCGCTCGATGCCCGGCGCGTGTTTATCAACGACGCCACCAACGGTGTGCCGGAAGAAGCCGGACGGCTCTGGGATTTCCGCCTGGACGTCCTGTATCCCGTGCGGCTCTGGGACGGCGACCGCAGTTTCGTGTTCGTCGGGCCCCGGCACAGCCGTTTCACGGCCAACTTCAATTTTGTCGGCGGCAACGAGGATTTCGATGTTATCAGCCGTCAGTGGGGATTCGGAGCCGGCATGGAGACCTCGTTCCCCGTCAGCCGACGGGTTGAACTCGTCGTGAGCGCCGGCGCCGACTACTTTGTTTCCTCCACACTCAGCGGGCACGATACGTCGTACAGCCCCGACGGTGACGACGCCAACGCCCGGGATGGATATGGCTACGACGACGCCGACGACAGTATCAACCAGCCGAAGGTTGAGCCGCGTTTGATGACGGGGGTAAGCTATCGCTTCTGAGTTCGCCGAGCCGGCTCTGCCTGTTGATCAGGCCGTCGAATTGGAATGCGAGCGACATGGTGTCAGGCCGGAAGCGGCCTGACCTGCAGGAGGAAAGGCCCTGAAGAAAAGACGCGGCGGTTGGCACCGCCGCGTCTTTGAGCGTGTTTCGTAGTCCCTGTGTGAAGGGACGGGAGTTGCGAATGAGGATCGGCCAGAGGAGCCTCGGGTAGACGGGTGGCCGATCCGCATCTTATACACATCGAGACCCCGCCGATGAAACGGTTGTTGTTCCCGTCATGTGATTTTCCTACATTCGTCCCATGAGCGAACGCATTTCGACCGTGCTTGTCACGGGCGCGAACGGTTTTGTCGGTTCGCGCCTGTGCCGAGTCCTGTCGCAGCAGGGTTGGCGTGTGATCGCCGGGGTGCGCAGGACGGCCGACCTCGGGTTGCTGAAAGACCTGAAGGTCGAACTTCGCTACGGCGATCTGACCCGGCCTGACGCGTTGACGGCGATGATGGCCGATTGCGACTGTGTCGTGCACAACGCCGGAGTGGTCAAAGCCAAACGGGCGGAGACATTCTACGAGGTCAACGCTACCGGGGCGCAGCGGGTGTGCGAGGCGGCCGTTACCTCGGATCGTCCCATTCGCAGACTGGTCTATATTTCGTCGCTGGCCGCCGCCGGTCCGACGGAAAGCGGCCGTCCGCGGACCGAGGCCGATCCGGCGCGTCCGCTCACGACGTACGGACGTTCGAAGCTGGCCGGCGAACAGGCGGTGAGTGCGTACGCCGACCGGTTGCAGGTGGTTTCGCTGCGGGCGGCCGGTGTGTACGGTCCGGGGGACAGGGAGATCTTCAGCGCTTTTCAGGCGGTCAACCGCGGCCTGCGGCCGATTTTCGGCGACCCGGAGCGTAAGATCCAACTGGTTCATGTCGATGATTTGTGCCGCGCGGTGGCGCTGGCGCTTGAGGCTCCGATCCGCTCCGGCGAGGCCTACTTTATCGCCGAGGACCGTGCGTACACGATGCGCGAGCTGATTGCGATGCTCGGGGAGGCGTCCGGCAAGCGCGGATTGCCGTTGCGGTTGCCGGGCGGGGTCTTTCGGTTTATCAGCGCCGTTTCGGAATTCGCGTTCCGCTGTGTCGGCGCCACACCCATGCTCACCCGCGAGAAGGCCAACGAGCTGCTTGCGTCGTGGGAAATCTCCACTCAGAAAGCGCGCGAGGCCTTCGGCTTCTGCTCGCAAATCCCGTTTTTCGAGGGCGCCCGCGAGACGTTCGCCTGGTACCGTCGGGAAGGATGGCTAGCATGATCGATGTCACGCTAATGCTCTACTGCCTTGTGGCCGGCGGTGTTTTCCTGCTGGTCGTTACGCTCTTGCATGAATGGCTCGGCCGACGGCTCAATATAGCCAAAGGGGTGCCGCCGGAGCAGCTTGAGCCGGCCGGACCGGCCGCGTTCACAGTCGGCCTGGTGATGGAGGGGTTGTTTTTCGTGGCGATACCGACGCTTGCGTACGGTTACTTTTCGATTGTCCTGCCGCTGGCCGGGGTGCGACCGGCTGTGGGGCTCGCCCTGATCGGCTTCACGCTCGGCGCGGTTCCCGCTCTCATGGGGCTCTCGCTGCGCGTCAAGCTCTGGATGCCCTATGTGCTCTACTACCTTGTCGGCCTTCTCCTCAAGCTGACGGGTTGCCTGATAATCATCGGCTCTATCTACAACCTGTGAGAACGCCATGACAGATACGCAAACCGCAGCCTTTCGCGCCATTCGCGCGGAGTTTCCGCACACGAAGGATCTCGTCTACTTCAACTCGGCCTCTTACGGTCCGTACTCGACCCGGGTTCAGAAGGCCCTGGTCGATTGCATCGGTGACCGTGTCCGTTCGCAGGAGGACAGCACGGCCGGTATCTTTGCGACCCGCGAGCTGCTCCGCAAGGAGTACGGCGCCCTGATCGGCGCCAAACCGTCGCAGATCGGTATCGGTCTCAACACCAGCTACGGGCTCAATGTCGCCGCGTTCGGTCTGCCGCTGCGCAAGGGGGACGAGGTCCTCGTTTCCGATATCGAGTTTCCGGCGGTGATCTACTCTTTCCGGGCCGCCGCGCAGACGCGCGGCCTGAAGCTCAGGTTCGTGCCGTCGAGAGACCGTCGGTTCGATATCGAGAACCTGCGCAAAGCGATCACCAAACGCTCAAAGGTCCTCGCGGTTTCGTGGGTGCAGTTTTTCAACGGTTACAAGAACGACCTTGCCGCGCTGGGTGAGATTTGCCGCGAGCACGGCCTGTACTTTGTCGTCGACGGCATCCAGGGGACCGGTATGGAGCCGATCGATGTCCGCAAGCTCGGGATCGACATCTACTCCACCGGTTGCCAGAAGTGGCTCCTCGCGCCGCAGGGATGCGGCTTTTTCTATGTCGCCGACAGTATCCGCGATCAACTGCAACTCCCCTTTGCCAGCTGGCTGGGTGTCGAGTGGAAGCAGAAATTCGGCGACCTGTTCAAGTACAACCTCGACTTTGCCGAGACGGTCTCCCGTTTCGAGCTGGGCTACTATGTCGAGCTGAATCTGGTCGGGATGCGCCAGTCGGTGGGGATGTTCCGCGAGCTGGGGGTGCGCACTATCCAGCGCCACACTCACGGATTGATCGACCGTTTGGCCGAGTATATTCGGAGCAACCGATTCTACCGCATTACGTCATCGATGGAGCCGAAGCACCGCTCGGCGATATTCACTTTCACCTGCGACGGGTACCGCGAGGTGCACCGGGAGCTCTTCCGCAACAAGATTGTCTGCGTGCACCGGGAGGGTTCGATCCGGATTTCGGTGCACATTTTCAACAATGAAGAGGATGTTGACCGGCTGATTCGCATTCTGGACCGTTTTGCCGAGAGCGCCCAGTAGTTCGGAACCGACTTGCAGGGAGTGAATAGTGGCGCCGGAAACGGCGTGCAGCTATCATACGCCTGCAGAAACCATCACTCCGGGGAGGTCTTGTGGATTCGACCCGATCACGCCTGACTCGCTGGCGGGCGATCTTTGTCAGCGCTCTTGTTTTCGTCGTAGCGGGTGTCGTTGTCGGGATTGCCCTCGCGCGGCCGCCGCTGTGGCTGATTCTCGGCGTTATCGCCGCCGCGCTCGCGCTCGCGGTTATGGTGGTGATTCATGCCCGCCTCACCCGGTACCGGTGTCCCGATTGCGGAGAGGTGTTCCGGATTTCGAGCGTGACCGATTTCATCAGCCCGCACTATCCGCACAAGAAGCTGCTGAGATGTCCGAAGTGCAGTGTGACGGCGTGGTGTGAGGAAACGAAGTGAGCAGAGCGGCTACCGTGTGGTCGTACCCGGTAAGATGTCCGTGAGATGGGCGGCGATCAGTTCCGCCGCCAGCCGGTGGCCGTAGTCGTTGAAGTGCGTGGGATCGACCGCCGGGTCATCGAACAGCCCGGCCCGCCCCTCGAACGCACGAGCCAGATCCACCAGACCGTATCCCCCCTCAGCAGCCACCGCACGAATGATCTCGTTGTATCGTTCGTGGAAGGTGTGCAGGCCCGATTTGTGTCCCGGCGGGAAGTATGTTTTCAGGTCGGGTATCGGCGAGGTCAGGAGAATCGGCCGGGCATTGTCGGCTGTGATCGAACGGCACAGCTCCAGCAGGTTCTCCCGAAAATCCTCCGGTCCCACGCGGTAGACCGGCGCTTTGCGATCAAACAGCGAGTCCATCGGCGGTTCCATGGTCGACAGGAGGAGTTTCTTCAGGAGGCGGTAGGTGTGCAGATCCCCCAGGGTGTTCTGGATGTCGAGCAGCCACTGCGGGGGCATTTCCTGATCCTTGTCGGCGATCTCTTTCGCCGCGGCCCAGTGGTCGTTGAACGCGAAGAGGATCGTGACGATGTCCGGGGCGAGCTTTCGAATGTCCGAAGCGTAGAAGCGTTTCCCCTGCAACGAGGTGTACCCCGGCACCGCTGCGTTGATCACCTGGTAGTGCGGTCCGAGCAGTTCTTCAAGGCGGCGCACGTACCCATTTTCGGTCGCCACGCCCCAGCCGAAGGTGCAGGAGTTCCCCAACGCCACGACTCGCCGGCGATCCCCTTTCGGGGTGATCTCCGGATTGTGCAGGCCCAGTTCGTTCGTGCGGTAGGTCCGCCCGATGAAAAACGACGAAGTCACGGTCCGGTTCGGCCGCATCCGCCAGAACAGGTCGTGGTCCTTTCGGAAGATCTCCGGGTAATCGAGGGCGCGGTTGAGCACGAAGAAGCGGTTCTGGAAGAACGGATCGAAGCCGGCGATTCGCACGACCGCCTCGGCAATCGCGACGAACACGATTATCGACAGGACGGCCGCGCTCAACCGCACGAGCAGGCTGTAACGGTGCGGACTCATGGGGGGAATATATGTCGGGAAGGGGGCGGTGTCACGCCGGGTTTGGGGGCTGATGAAGATGGTATTCGGAGGTGTCAGGCGGGGTCGCCTGACACCACGGGAATAGGATGGATCCCGGGTCAAGCCTGGGATGACAGATTTCTGCCGTTTGTTTTGAATCCATGGCGGGAGTCTGGGGACTCCCGCCCTACTAATCCCGCCCTACTTATCGCGCCCTACATATCCGGCCCTGCTGCTCCGGCCCTGATCGCTGGCGACACTCAGTCGCTCCTGGGCGGCTCTCTATCGGCCTGAGGCCAGTTCTTCGGGCGGGGGTGGGATTTTTTCGGGCGGCAACAGCCGAGGCTGCAGCATCTGCCAGATGGCGGCGGTCGCCACCTCGTGCCCTCGGGCATTGTAGTGTACGGCATCCCCCCGGGCGTCGTCGAACAGGTCGCGGTATTCGTCGAACGCCGCCTGCAAGTCGACCAAGGGGACCTGCAGCATCCGGCTCACCCGCCGGATCTCCGCCTGGTACTTGCTGTGGACCTGGTGGAAGCTCGACACGGCCGGGCCGCCGAAGTAGTTGGCCAGGGAGGCAACGGGCGGGGTCAGCAGTACCGGTTCGATACCGTTCGCCCGCGCTGTCCTGACTATGTCGGACAAGTTGTTGGCGAACTGGTCGAGGGGGACGCGGCACAACCCGACATCATCGAGTTCCACGGTCTGCTGTTTTTCGGTCAGCGACAGAACGACCTTGCGGGTGAACTGGAACAGCCTCGTCTGCGACGCGGTGTTGTGCAATTGCAGCATCCACCCCGAGGGGGCCTTGTGGTCAGCATCGGCGATGCCTTTGCCCGCCACCCAGTGATCGTTCCAGCCGAAGGTCACCAGTACGATATCCGGTTTGGGTTCCAGCAGGTATTTCTCGAAGTAGATTTTTCCCTGGTGCGACGAGTACCCCGGCACGCCGGCGTTGATCACCTCGACGTTGCCTAGGTCCGTTTCAGCTTCGATGAGGTACTCCAGACGGCAGGTCCAGGTTTGCTCCCACGGCACTCCCCAGCCGAAGGTGCACGAGTTCCCCAGTGCGAGGATTCGCAGGTTGACGGGGCGGCTGTCCGGTTCGGGGCCGCGGAATCCCCTGGAGTTGATCTGGTAATTGATCGAGCTGAAGCGGTCGGACGTGATCGTCCGGTTCTCCCGGAAGCGCCAGAACAACTCCGGATCCCGGCGGTAGACATCCATGAAGTCGATGTCGCGGTTGACGGGGAAGAACTGGTTCTTGTAATAGGAGTCGGCGCCGATCACGCGCAGGGCGAACTCCGCTCCGACCAGGAGAAACACGAGCGGCAGAAGGCTGCCGAGCAGTTTGATGAACAGCGGTGTGGACCGGCGGGGAGGGGTCTCGCCGCCGGTTTGTTTCCGGGCCATGCGAACCTCACCGGTTAGAACAGCGAGTAGATAAACGGCGCCAGGGCAGATGATTCGGTGAAGACGATCAGAAGCGATAGGAGGACGAGAAACACGAGGATCGGTCCCAGCCACCACTTCTTGGATGTCCGCATGAAATAGAGCAGTTCCGAAAAGATGCGCAATCGACCGGCCATGGCGGTTATACCCCGAATGTACATCGCCGCCGGAGTCGATTCAGCCAACCCGCAAACTAATCGTTGGCCTTCTCGAAACGGAATCGCTGCAGCAGCGATTGAGAAATATCCTGCTTGGTGATAAGATACGATCCGAGGAGGAGTATGTCAATACCGCCCGAGCAAAACGTGGCGAAGGCGTCGGCCGGGGTGTTGACGATGGGATGTCCGCGGAGGTTAAACGAGGTATTCAGGAGCACCGGCACCCCGGTGAGATTCTTGAATTCGGCCAGCAGGCGGTACAGGGCCGGATTGTCCTCCATGCTGACGGTCTGGATCCGGGAGGAATTGTCGGCGTGGGTCACCGCCGGAATCACGGTCCGCTTGTTCTCGCGGACGGTGAAGTTGAAGAGCATGTACGGGGCTTCGCGGTCGCACTCGAAATAGTCCGCCGCGTGTTCCCGCATCACGGCCGGCGCAAACGGGCGGAACGGCTCCCGGTACTTCACGGCCGCGTTGATCTTCTCCTTCATGCAGTTGTCGCGGGGATCGGCCAGGATTGACCGGAAGCCCAGCGCTCTTGGCCCGAATTCGGCGCCTCCCTGGTAGAATCCGGCGATCTGCCCCGAGGCGATCGCCGCCGCAAGCCGACGCAGCTGCTCATCTCGGTTTCCCCGTTGAAACGGGATTCCGTTGTCGGTCAGGAATGCCTCGACCTCGGTGTCGAAAGTCGGGCCGATCCCGAAAAACGGCTGCGGCACCCGGGGTCCGCCGGTGAGTTTATGGTGTGCGTAGAGGGCGGCACCGATGGCTCCGCCGGCATCTCCGGAGGCCGGTTCAATATAGATGTCCTCGAACACCCGTTCCCGCAGGAGGACGCTGTTGGCGGTGCAGTTGAGGGCGACTCCCCCCGCCATGCACAGGCGGTCCATCCCGGTCTGCGCCCGGACATGGCGCGCCATGCGGACGACGATATTTTCTGTGACCTTTTGAATCGACGCGGCGATGTCCTGGTGGAAGGGCTCCAAAGGCGATTCCGGCTCCCGGCGGGGGTGTCCGAGCAGCTGTTGGAGTTTCTGGCCGGTCATGGTCATGCCATGGTGGAAGGTGAAGTACTTCAGGTTCAGGTGGATAGATCCGTCCTCGTGGACTGTCACCAGTTCCCGTTCCATCAGGTCGGCGTAGCGGGGGGTGCCGTACGGGGCCAGCCCCATGACTTTGTATTCGGCCGAGTTGACCTGAAATCCGAGGTAGTAGGTCAAGGCCGAGTACAACAAGCCGACCGAGTGCGGGTAGTTCATCTGGGCCAGGAGCTTGACGCGGTTCCCCTGGCCGATTCCGTAGGAGGCTGTCGCCCACTCCCCGACCCCGTCGACGGTCAGTATCGCTGCATCCTCAAAGGGCGAGGTATAGAAGGCCGAGGCGGCGTGCGACAGGTGGTGCGGCGTGTACAGCACCTCTCCGTCGAAGCCGAGTTCCTTGTGGATAACCTGATCGGTCCACAACTTGCGCCGGAGCCAGATCTGAATCGCCGCGAGGAAGGGGCGGTAGGATCGGAAGGGTGTGGCCATGTATCCGGTGAGGATCCGGTCGAATTTGGTGATGGGCTTATCATAGAAGACGATGTAGTCCAGGTCCTGTATCCCGATGCCGGCCTTGGCGAGAGCCCACTGCGCCGCCCGGACGGGCAACTCCGAGTCGTGCTTGATCCGGCTGAAGCGCTCCTCTTCGGCGGCCGCCTCCAGCCTGCCGTCGATCACCAGCGCCGCCGCCGCGTCGTGGTAGAAGCAGGATAACCCGAGGATTTTCATGGTTAGCTCTGCCTCCGCAAGGAGTCGATGTCCGGCTCGGTGTCGGCGACCGGCTTCCAGTTGGTCCCGCGGTCGGCCTTTCTGCGGCCGACTTCGAGCGGATCCCAGCCGCACAGGCGCATGACGAACCCGAGCGGCGACACTACGAGGCCGTAGAAGATCGTGATGATTACGCGGGTCTGGAAACGGCCGATCGCATGTGCGATCCGCTTCCACCCGGCCCAAAGTTTGGCGAGAACTTTCTTCATAACGCTGGAGTTAATGTAATAAAACCTGTTGTCATTATCGACATTCTTTCCGTATTTCCGTGGTCAACACGCCAGACTGCCTGACTGACATGGGCGGACACAATGGATACGAATAACGGTAAGCGCATTCTTATAACCGGAGCCGCCGGGTCACTTGGCCGGCAGCTTATTTACGAACTCACCCGTTGCGGCTGCCGTCCGGTCGCCCACGTACGCGAATCCTCCGACACCACGTATATCGATTCCCTTGGTTTAGAGAAGCGGATCGCCGACCTGCGCGACGACGGCCAGATCGGTTCCCTGGTGGCCGGGATCGACGGCATCATTCACACGGCGGCCTGGATCGATTTCCGGCAGGACCGGCTGACCCAGTTCACCGGTATCAACGCGATCGCCCCGGTAAAGCTGTTCCAGGCGGCGGAGAAAGCCGGGGTTCAGCGCTTTGTTCATGTCTCGTCGGTTGCGGCGACGGCCGCTATTCCGCGGCAGAACGGGGGGGATCAGCGTCCCGGCGGCGCGCCTGTGAAGGTCAACGAGGATACTCCCTTTAACCTCGGCCATCTGAGAATTCCGTATATCATGACGAAGCGGGCCGCCGAGGAGGAGTTGGTGAAGATCGGCGCCGGCAGTCGCACCGACCTGATAATCGTCAATCCGTCGATTATGGTCGCACCGTCCGACACCGGCGATGATCGCGCCAGAGCTCTCGAACGCATCCCGCGCTTTGTCCTGCCTGGATTCAACAATCGCCTCAACCTGGTCGACCTGCGCGATGTTGCGCCGGCAGTCATCGCCGCGCTGGCCCGGGGGCGCCGCAACGAGCGCTATATCCTTGCCGGGGACAACATCACCGCGCGTGAACTCGTCATCAATGTCACCCAGGCTATCGGGCGGGCGTCCCATGTCATGCGTGTGCCGCGCCGGTTGATCGAGATAGCGGCTGTCGGGGCCGTCACGCTGGCCAAGCTCACCGGCCGGGGGAAAGTTGCGTTCTATCCGGATCTTGTCAAATTGCTTGATTACGACTGGGTGTACTCTTCGCTGAAGGCCCGCAAGGAACTTGGCTATACCTATCGCTCGATCTGGGTCACCCTAGACGAGCTGCTGAACAACCGGTTTAACGGCACTTATCTCAAACCCGCCCCGCTGCCCAAGCAGGAACCGGTGGAAAAGCCAGCCTGACCCGGCCATTGCCCCGGTGTCGGCCAGTCCCTATATTCCCGCAGGATAACGTCCGCGCTCCGGCGCCGTATTTGACGGTGGCCGGGGCAACCCACATCTAACCTCAGGAGTCCCCATGCGCAAGCTTGTGTTGTTTGTCGGCGTGGTCGCTTCGCTCACCACCCTCGGGGCGTCGCCCCGGGCGGGAATGGTCCCGTCCTGGGAGAATTCGTCCCGGTCCCTCGGCTTCTTCCCCCTTTCGAACGAGGTCTCGTTTTACAAAAATGTCGACGATGCCGGAGAGGACCGCGGCGCAACCCTGCAGTTTGTCCTGATCAACGGCTTCCGGGTCTTCACCGACTTCCGGTTCGAATTCACGGCCGACTACAATTTCGAATACACGCCTGGTATGGACAGTGATCACTATGTCGAGCTGTCGCTCGTCAAACCGGTCAACGGTTTCTTTGTCTTGAACTACCAGCGGGTGCTTTCGACCTTTGATCCGAAACCGGTGAACCAATTTGGCCTGCGGCTGGTTTTCTAAGGAAGGGCACCTTCGGGGCGGCGGGGGCCGTCCCGAAGACTCTGGAGACCGCCGGTTTCCGTTGGCGCAGCCGCCGTAACATGTTTATATTGGATCAATTACGAGCCCAGAAGTGTAGGACAACTATGAACGTGTGTACATCCTTGCGGATCCTGTCCCTTCCAATCGGCATCCTTGTGTTTGTGGCCGGCTGCGGCACGAG
>JBGSIV010000234.1:0-2543 GCA_041742355.1 Candidatus Zixiibacteriota bacterium | reverse complement strand
GTGCGGGCGCTGACGGCGGCTTCGGCGCGCTCCGGGTCAATGTTGAAGCTATAGGGTTCGATGTCGACGAAGACCGGGATCGCGCCGACGCGGGAAACGGCGGTGGCGGTGGAGATGAAGGAGATGGCGGGGACGATCACCTCCATTCCGGGACCGATGCCGGCGGCCTCCAGAGCCATTTCGAGGGTTGCGGTTCCGTTGGCGGCGCTCACACAGCAAGCGCACCGCTGGTAGGCGGCAAACGCCGTTTCGAACCTCTTGACGATGTCATGGAAGCCGCCCCACTGCTGGCTGTCGAGCACCTCTTTCAGAAGTTCCAGTTCGCGTTCGCCTGAAACGGGCCACTTAGGGAAGTTCACAATCGGAGGGTAGCGCACTCTCGGACAGGAAATCCATGGCGGCTGGGCTTGATCCTCTTAGAAGAGGAGAAGACAATGCTCTGACGAATTCACAGGACGGCGCTCCATTTGGAGTGCGCGGTAATTTGTCGTTGTGTGACCATGGTCTCGCACGATGTCATAGGTTTTGTCTTTTGTCTTGCATTGGCCTGGCAGACCCGCAAACCGCGGTCGGCGAAACAATCGCCAGCGTGATCGCCGTGGTGGTATGGTCTTCTGCGAGAACATTCTCATTCCGGTGTCGATGGACACGCTGAGTGTTTCGGGGGCCGGCGCCACGATCTTTCTCGACGAAGACCACGTCGACCACAATGGCGTCATACAGGCCTTCATAGGGTCGCCGGCTAAAGCTGGAACCGGCTGTCCGCGGCGTCCCTATAGAACATCTGCACGGTTTCAAGGGAGTACTCGAGTAAGTCTTTTCCGATCAGGCACAACTTCTTGAGGACATCAGGAGTGGCGGTGATAATGTCGCAGCCTACCTCGTCCGCCTGGAAGACGTTGAGCAACTCGCGCGGACTTGCCCAGATCAGCTCCATATCGCGATATGCATGGACGATATGGGCGGCAGCCGCCATGAGAGGAACAGGATCGCGGCCTGTATCGGCAACTCGACCGGCGAAGACCGAAACGTAGGAGGGCGCGCCGGAGGACAAAGCACGGGCCACTTCCCGGACCTGATCGAGCGAAAGCAGGGCGGTAACGTTGAGCTTGATGCCGTCCAGGGACAGGCACCGGATCAAGGGCGAGGAGGGTTCCCGCCTGGTGTTGGTCACTGGGATCTTGACGTAGACGTTGTCACTCCAGGAGGCGATCTTCCTAGCCTGGCGCTCCATCTCATCGAACTCGTCGGCGAAGACCTCGAAAGAGATCGAGCGGTCCGGTATCGTGGCAAGGATATCGCGGGCAAAGGCTTCGTAATCGGTAATCCCAGCCTTCCTCATGAGGGTAGGGTTGGTGGTGAAACCGCAAATCAATGGGTTGGTGTACAGTTGCAACATGGAGGCCTTCTGTGCACCGTCGGCGAAGAGCTTCACTTTCAAGTCAGCAAGTTGCTTCATCTGCTATCCTCCGGGTATTGTTTCAGACTCCGGTCAAGCCGCTTCCGTGAGGTTCCCGTTATAATAAAACTTTACGCACATGCCTCCAGCCGCCGTCTCTGAACAGATTGATATTTTAGCAGCTTAGAGGCTAGCAGAAGAAGAACGGGCTGTTCCGCGGAAGGCTGAGGTGTCTGGCACCGTCCCACAACCAGTCCCGTTGAGACCAAAGATCCGTAACGAGAATTGCTTGAATAGCACTATGACGTCTTCACCGCAGAATCCTCGTTGTAGCGCTGGCGCTGCGCCTTCCGTCTCCGTGATCATCCCGGCGCTTAACGCCTTCCCGTATATTGCAGCTGCGATTCAAAGCGCTCTCGGCCAGACATATCCCGTCTCCGATGTTGTTATTGTCGATGGGGGATCGACGGATGGAACGCAGGAGATCGTTCGCGGGTTTGACTCGAGGGTTCGGTTGTTCGATCAGTGTGCCTACGGCCGCAAAGGGATTGCGGGCGGAAGGAATGTGGGGATTGAGATGTCGACGGGGGAGTGGATTGCGTTCCTGGATGCGGACGACTGGTGGGATGCCCGCAAGATCGAGGCGCAACTGGCTGCTCTCGAACAGAACCGAAGTGCGGTTCTGTGCTACACCGGGTACTACGGGGTTGATGAAAGAACTGGCAGGTGCGAGGAGGTGCCGGCGCACGATCCTGCTCTCCTTTGGCCGGTACTGAGGTGGCGCAACGTGATCATGAACTCCAGTGTTTTGGTAAGTCGTTCGGCCCTTCTGCTGTCGGGCGGCTTTCGTGAGGATTTGAGCGCGTGCGAGGATTGGGAGTTGTGGGTCCGGTTGGGGCTCAATCATCCGTTTGTCGCAGTTCGCGATTGCATGTCGTATTACCGGATTGCGGATTCCGGGACAAGTTGGGGGCTCGAACGCCATGTTCGGGCGATCAAAGAATTGGCTATGTCGACAATGTTGGAGAACTGCAGTCCGTTGCTTCGCTTGGTTTACAAGCAGCGACTTTACGCTACGCAACTATTGGGTGCGGCTATTATTGCCGACCGGCAGGTAGTTTCCGGAAGGGGTTTGCTCTTGTTT
>JBGSIV010000233.1:0-27981 GCA_041742355.1 Candidatus Zixiibacteriota bacterium | reverse complement strand
CCGGATCAACTCGCCGATGCCCGCCGCACCCGGCTGCGGCTCCGGCCAATCGATCACGTAGAGCGGGCAGCCGATCTCCAGCGCCGTTGTCCCGGCCGCAAACGTCCCGCCGGCAGCCCCGGATTCGACAATCACCATGCTTCCTACGAGTCCGCCGATCGTCTTGTTGCGCTGCATCGCGCTGTGGCTTTTCCACGGCATGGTGGGGAAGAACTCCGACACGACGAGCAGGTTGTTCTCATCACAGAAGGCCGCCAGTTCCCCCCGGGGCGAGAAGTGCAGTATCCCGGACGCCAGGACAGCTGTCGTCGTCCCTCCTGCACTCACCGCTCCGAAGTGTGCTGCCGTATCGATTCCCGGCGCGTAGCCGCTGACGACATTCACGCCGTCATGGGCCAACGCCGAGGCAATCTCCTGTGCCAAAGCCAGTCCCGCTTCGCTCCCCTCGCGCACACCGGCAAACCCGACCATCGGCCGCCCCAGAAACCCCGAATCCCCCCGTGCAAAGAGCACCGGTGGCGCCATTCGCCCCAACCGCCGCGCCAGGTTGGCCGGATACGCTTCATCGGCCAGCGTGATCATGCCCACCTCGTGCTCCGCGAGCGTGTTTGCAAGCGTCTCCGCTTCATCGCGCGCCGCCAGCATCGCCTCGGCCGCCATCTGCGGCAGCCCGAACTCGTACATCAGCTCCGCCACCGGCGCGGCCGCGAAATCCTCCACCGCGTAACGCTCCGATCGCAGTCGCATCAGCAGCCGCGCCATCGACCGCGCCCCCACGCCGGGTGTCAGCATGAGCTGGATGATCGCTACTTCGCGGCTCATCGGTTGTCCCTGTCCCCGCGCGATTTCTCGCACACCAGCCCGAACACCCCGCTCGCCCCCGCCGCTTTCAAATACCGCGCATACGACCACATCGTTACCCCCGATTGGTAGAGGTCATCGATTACATACACCACCGCCCCGGCTACGCCCGATGACAAGGTCACCCCGCGTCCGAGCAGACGTTCCCACACACGGATTTTCTCGCCGATTGTCAGCCGCTTGAAATCCGGCTTGGCCGGGGCCAGTTCGGGGCTCACCAGCGGCTCATAGTCGCGCAGGGGCATCGTGCACCACCCGTATTCCACGAGGAGCTTAGAGAGAATGCGGGGGAGATCGAACCGTTTGTGACGCCCCGGCGGGACATACGAAATACACCGCTGCCCCTCGCAGCCGAAGGTCGGCACGCGGTGGATCGCTTCGGCCAGTCGCCGTCCGAGTTCCTCCGCGGCGGCGATCGACTTGCGGTACTTGGCGTGGTACACCAGTTCGCCGACCTGCGTGTACGACCGGCTGTGGCCGTCGGCGAAGTTGTAGTCCAGCGCGAGGCAGCCGTCGAGATCTTCCAGGAAATACCCCTCGATATTCGCGTTCATTCCGAGCAGCACGTACTGGCCGTAGTCCCGGGCGAAATCGTTGATCAGGGCGATCTCGCGCGCCGAGAGATCTCGAAACACCGCCCAGGCGACCATCCCGCTCTTGGCCACGCGCCAGCCGGTGGTGGACCTGGCGTTGATTTCCGGCAGGATATCATCGAACACCTGCCCGTAGTAGGGCGGGCGGAGTTTGAGCACCCACTCGTTGGTCTGTATCTGCTGCAGTTCGTGCCATGCCAGCGTTGTGCGGCTGGCCGGCGGCCGTGCGATTGTAACCATGCCTCCCCGCATGTTTATGACCTACGGCGGATGTATCCCGTATCCTTCGTATCCCGCCGAAGGATAGATCGACGGGGGAGGACCGTCAATCACATTTTGGGTTCAGTGGGACAGGAGCCCGCTGGAGCCGTGTACGGCAGATGTCCACATCTGCCGCGTTAATCCCTCTTCATCCAAGAGAAGTCACGACTGACAGGCAAGATCCCAGGTACACCTGTAGACCATTCCGAAGCGCTCGAAAGGCTCCACTCCTCGGGCCGACTGACCAGACCCGCCCGGACCGGGTTCTCGTGGACATAATTGAGTTTCACGCGGAACTGGTCTTCAGATGTGAGAGTGAGTTCATCGAACCGTGGCTTCCACAAACGAAATTCGCCGCTCTCTTCGAACTTCCGGCAGCACTCCACTGGCATGAGCCGGCGGAGTCGTTTCGAGCTGAGAATCTTGAACGATTGCATGAATGGCTATGTCATTCCCTGGTCCTCCAGGCCGACGACTGCATGCAGGTGCGATGGCATCAGAACGTAGCCGACAATGGCAACGCGATAGAATTGGGCTGTCTCGCCGAATTGGTCAAGCACAGCTCGACCGAATGGCGCTACCGAAAGGACAGGCTCCCAATTCTGTATGACCGTTGTGAGGAAGGCTGTGCCGGGACCGGTCAAGTGCAGGCGTCGTCGTACAGCCACTGGGACCTCCTCTACCGGCAGATGTGGACATCTGCCGGTCACATACTGCTTGTATTCCCGTGCGCGGCGGATGTGGACATCTGCCGGCCACAAATAGACGGTTCAGCAAATGATACATCCAATAACACGCGCCAGCCAACCGCGGGTCAATCACATATTGTGACTCCTCACCGTGTACGGCAGATGTGGACATCTGCCGTACACAGATCTTCCCCCCAAACTCCTTGCCCCGTCCCTATCGCTCCCCTATATTCTTTCCCAAACTCCGGAGAAAACCATGGCCCACACCGAAAACACGACCGCCGACCAGTTGCTCGACAGGGAATTCAAGGTCCTCGACCACGGCTTCGTCCGCCTCATCGACTACATGGGTTCCGACGACGCCATTGTCCAGGCCGCCCGTGTCTCCTACGGCGCCGGCACCAAGAAGGTCTCCGAGGACCGCGGCCTCATCCGCTACCTCATGCGCCATCGCCACACGACGCCGTTCGAGATGGTCGAATTCAAGTTCCACGTGAAACTCCCGATTTTTGTCGCGCGGCAGTGGATCCGCCACCGCACCGCCAATGTCAACGAGTACTCCGGACGCTACTCGGTGATGAAAGAGGAGTTCTACATCCCGCCGAAAGAGGAGATCCGCTTCCAGTCGACGGTCAACAAACAGGGGCGCGCCGAGGATGAGGTCCCCGAGGAGCTCAAGCAGCGGTTTGTCGAATTTCTCCAGAAGACTCAAGCCGACTCTTTCGCCGAGTACATGGCGCTGGTCGATGCCGGCCTCGCGCGAGAGATCGCCCGGATCGGCCTGCCGCTCTCGATGTACACCGAGTGGTACTGGAAGATCGATCTGCACAACCTCTTCCACTTCCTCGGCCTGCGGCTCGATCCTCATGCCCAGCAGGAGATCCGCGCGTACGCGCTGGTGATGGCCGATATGGTCAAAGCGGTGGTGCCGATCGCGTACGAGGCGTTTATGGATTACCAGTTCAACGCCCTGCATTTTTCCGGGCCGGAGATAGCGATCCTGCGTTCCCGCCTGACCGATTTCGCACCGACCGAGGAGGAACTAGTGGCTCAGGGGTTGTCGAAAAGGGAGGCGAGGGAGTTTGTGGAGAAGTTGGGGAGGATGCGGGGGAAGCACCGACCCGAGTAGGGTGTTGGGAGGAAATCATGAATACTGAGGAACTCGAAGCGCTTATCAATTCTCCTGAAAACGAGCATCTGGAATTCAAGGAAGCCAAGAATGACTTCGACTTCGAGAAGCTTTGCAAGTACTGCGTTGCCATCGCGAATGAAGGCGGGGGGATGGTGGTCCTTGGAGTCACAGACAAGATTCCGAGGCGAATCGTTGGTTCAAAGGCATTTCCTGACATTGAATCAGCAGTATCTACGCTGACAGAGAGACTGCATATCAAGGTTTCTGGGCACCGGCTGCTTCATCCCTGTGGATGTGTCTTAGTGTTCAGGGTTCCCTCCCGCCCGAAGGGGTATCCCATTGAATACAAGGGTCAATACCTCATGCGAGCAGGCGGTAGCCTTAAACCAATGACGCAGGATATGCTTCGGGGCGTATTCGAGGAATCGGGGCCGGATTTTAGTGAGAGTATTTGTTCCCGCGCATCCGTAGCCGATCTCGACAATACAGCTGTCGATCGATTTCGTGACCTCTGGATTGCAAAGAGCTCTAATCAAGGTCTGCGGGACCTTTCCGTCGAGCAACTTCTTAGTGATGCTGAGCTTGTAGTGAATGGGCAGATTACCTACGCAGCATTGATTCTTCTCGGTCAACGCGCCGCTATCACCAAATATCTGTCATCTGCTGAGTTGGTTTTCGAATATAGATCCAACGACGCTCCGGGTTCGGCCCACCAGAGAATTGAATTTCGCGAGGCTTTCTTATCGTACTATGAGCGTCTCTGGGCGGCCATTGACCTGCGAAACGACACTCAACACTTTCACGAGGGGTTGTTCGTTCGCGATATAAAAACTTTCAATGAAGTCGCAGTTCGAGAGGCCGTACTCAACGCAGTGGCACATAGGGACTATCGCCTTCAGGGCTCGACATTCGTGAGGCAGCACCCTCGCAGAATCGAAATAGTAAGTCCTGGGGGAATGCCGTGCGGGGTAACCGTCCAAAACATCTTGTGGAGTCACAATCCCAGAAATAGGCGAATTGCGGAGAGCTTGTCCAAGTGCGGCTTTGTTGAGCGGTCGGGTCAGGGTGTCGACCTTATGTTTCGCGAGAGTGTTCGGGAGAGTAAGTCCGTCCCTGACTTCACGGGCAGCGATAACTATCGCGTGTCGGTCGTGCTCCACGGCGTAGTTGAAGACCCAGGATTCATCAAGTTTCTTGACCAAGTCGGGCAGGAGACCTTATCTGCTTTCGGCACTTACGAGTTCCTGGCTCTCGATTTCATTAACAGGGAAGAGAAGATTCCCCCTGAGATCAAAGACAGAATCCCGCGGCTGATAGATCTTGGCGTCGTGGAGCGATTCGGAAAAGGAAGGGGAGCCAAATATAGCCTCTCTCGCAGATTTTATGACTACGTCGGCAAGAGCGGTACATATACAAGGAGGCGGGGGTTGGATCGGGATACCAACAAGGCACTTCTCCTCAAGCATATTCGAGACTACAAGAAGAAGGGTACCCGGCTAAGCGAATTAGCCCAGGTACTTCCGTCACTAACCCGCGGTCAACTGAGGAGGTTGATTTCTGATCTGCAGGCCGAAGGGATGATTCGCTGCGAGGGCAAAACCAGAGCTGGCAAATGGTATCCCGTGGACGGTAAGTGACGTAAGCTTAATGCCCGACCTAAAAAGCCAATTTGAGCCAATTCCCGAACCAATGGCCGTGTAAGCTGTTGCAATACAATAGCTAATTTGGCGCCGATTAACGTACTAAACGGTCGGTTTGAGCCAAATCACCCGGTTTGTACACGTTGAAAACTCCTCGTGAGGACGGATTGAGCTAACTCTATGACCACCCCCGAAACTCACGCTGTCACCGGCGCCTACGGCTACTCCGGCTCGTACATCGCCTCGCGTCTCCTCGAGGAGGGCCACCACGTCATCACCCTCACCAACTCCCCGCACCGCCACAACCCCTTCGGCAAACAGGTCGCCGCCCGCCGCTTCCACTTCAACGACCCCCTCCGCCTGGTCGAAAACCTCAAAGGCGTCCGCGTCCTCTACAACACCTACTGGGTCCGCTTCAACCACGGCGACTTCACCTTCGACGAAGCCGTCCGCAACAGCGCGGTTCTCTTCGAGGCCGCCTTCAACGCCGGGGTCGAGCGGATCGTCCATGTCAGCATTCTGAACCCCTCGGCCGACTCCCCCTATGCCTACTACCGGGGCAAAGCGGCGGTCGAAAAAGCCCTGCGCGAGAGCGGCGTCCCCCACGCAATCCTCCGCCCCGGCGTGCTCTTCGGCAAGGAGGATATCCTGGTTAACAACATCGCCTGGATGTTGCGCACGTTCCCCGTGTTCGGGGTCTTCGGCGACGGCTCCTACCGCCTCCAGCCGATCTATGTCGATGATCTCGCGACGATCGCCGTGCGCGAGGGGGCCAACCGCGGCAATGTCGTGATCAACTGCGTCGGCCCCGAGGCCTTCACGTTCAAGGAGCTGGTGGCTACGCTCGGAAGTATTATCGGGAAGCAGCGAAAAATCGTTTCGGTCCCGCCGTGGTTTGGCTACGCCGCCACACGGGTTATGGGGCTGTTCGTGCGCGACCTGATCCTGACGCGCGAGGAGATCGGCGCCCTGATGGATAATCTCCTGTATGTCGAGGCTCCCGCGACCGGAAGCGTGAAACTGACCGACTGGGTGGCCGAGCACCGCGACACATTAGGCCGGTCGTACGCCAGCGAGTTGCGGCGGAGAACCGACCGGCGCTCAGCTTACTGACAGAAAAAGAACGGCGCGCCTCTCGGCACGGCGCGTCACCCGCAGGGTCACACGCTCCCCCTCGCTTCGCTCGGCGTCACGCAAGACCCTGCGGAACGGGGCATGCGGCGCCCTCCCCGCAGACACAAAAAAAACGGCGTGCCGTTCGGCACACCGTCAATCAGATCCGTGCGCGGCAGATGTCCTCATCTGCTTCGTCACCCTTCGACTCCGCTCAGGGTGACGCTATGGCGCTCAGGGTGACGCTGCTGCTTCCAGCGTCCATGCGCGGCAGATGTCCTCATCTGCTGCGTCACCCTTCGACTACGCTCAGGGTGACGCTATGGCTCTCAAGGTGACGCCTAGAACTTCGCCCAGCGCGGCACCCGCGGGAACGGCAGCACGTCCCGAATGTTCTGCATCCCCGTGATGTACATGATCAGCCGCTCGAACCCCAACCCGAACCCGGCATGCGGCATCGACCCGTACTTGCGGATATCGAAATACCAGCTATAAGCATCCCAGTTGGTGATCCCCTTCATATCCATGTGCTTCTTGAGCACATCGAGCCGCTCCTCGCGCTGGGAGCCGCCGATAATCTCGCCGACCCGGGGCACCAGGACATCCATCGCCCGCACCGTCTTCCAGTCCGGGTTGACCTTCATGTAGAACGCCTTGATCGCCAGCGGGTAGTCGTACACGATCACCGGCTTCTTGAAAATCTTTTCACTCAAACAGCGCTCGTGTTCGGTCTGGAGATCGACGCCCCACTCCGGCGGGAAATCGAACTTCTGCCCCGACTTCTTGAGCTGCTCGATCGCCTCGCCATAGGGAAGACGCACGAATTCCGACTGGATTACCCCTTCGAGCGTGTCGATCAGCTTGTGGTCCGGATCGATCCACTCGTTGAAGAACTTCATGTCGTCGGCGCAGTCCTCCAGCGCGAAGCGGAACAGGTACTTGAGGAAGTCCTCGGCCAGATCCATGTCGTCCTCAAGTTCCGCCCAGGCCATCTCCGGCTCGATCATCCAGAATTCCGAAGCGTGCCGCGCCGTGTTGGAGTTCTCCGCCCGGAAGGTCGGCCCGAAGGTGTAGATATCCCCCAGCGCTGTCGCTAGGAGCTCACCCTCGAGCTGCCCCGACACGGTGAGGTAGGCCTCGGCGGCGAAGAAGTCCTCGTTCCAGTCGATCTTGCCGTCCTCGGCCCGGGGCGGCTGCCCCATCGGCAGGGTGGTCACGCGGAACATCTCACCCGCGCCTTCGCAGTCGGAGGCGGTGATAATGGGCGTGTGGATATAGTTGAAGCCGCGATCCTGGTAGTACTTGTGAACCGCATACGCCAGCCGCGAGCGGACCCGGTAGACCGCCCCGAACGTGTTGGTGCGCGGGCGAAGGTGGGCGATCTCGCGGAGGAACTCCATCGAGTGCCCCTTTTTCTGCAAGGGGTAGGTAGCATCCGCCTCGCCGATCAGTTCCAGCGTATCGACCTGGATTTCGAATTTCTGCCCTTTGGCCGGCGACTCGATGAGCTTCCCCCGGACGCGCACGGAGGCCCCGGTCAGGATCTTGTCGATATCCGTCACCCGGTCAGGAGCGCCGACCACTCCCTGGATATTCTGGCGGCAGGAGCCGTCGTTCACCTCGACAAACGCCACCCCTTTGCTGCGGCGCATGGTGCGGACCAGCCCGAGGACGGTCACCTCGGCGCCCACCGGGACCTTCTCATCAATGACAATCTGCCGTATTTTTGTGCGGACTTTGTAATCCATCGCGTACTCTCCGAATTCACCTGGGGTGCGGCGATCTAAGCGTTACACAGGAAAGCAATTAACGTCCCGATCCGCTTTTTGGCAAGAACGAACAAAAACTGCCGGATTTCGTCAAAAATCCTGCCCCGGGGCTGAAACTTCCTGCCGGGCATGGGAGTATTAAGCAGTGAGAGTCATGAGAGTGTACTTAGGATCTGATTTCCCAACTTAGTACATAAAGACCCGGCTTCGGATGATGTTGCCGGGTTTTTATTTTGCCCGTCCGGCCCCTGACTCCTTCTGACCGATTTCCCCGCAAAACGAACAGCTGCACCCGGTCGCCTGACCGGCATTTCCTTCCCCCGGAAACCCGTTGCCACGGACCCCCGCCCGCCATACATTGTGGAGCAATTGAACCACAGCTCCGGAACGCACCATGTGTCTGACCGATATACAATCACTCCATAAACCTACCCATCCGATCAGTTGGGAGCACCTATGAAGCAACGCTGTCTCTGCGCGGCCGCCCTGCTGGCCGCACTCATCCTCACCGGCGCCACGACCGCCACTGCCCAGAATATCGACGCCAAAGAATACTGGCTCGATAACGGCATGCAGGTTCTCATGGTCGAGCGCCACGAGTCGCCGACCATCATGGCGGCCATCGCGGCCCGTGTCGGCTCGGTCAACGAAATGCCCGGCATGACCGGCATTTCGCACCTCTTCGAACACATGATGTTCAAGGGGACCAGAACGATCGGCACCACCGACATCGACAAAGAACTGGCCATCATGGCCCAGCTCGACTCCCTGCGCACGCTCATGCGGGCCGAGGAGCGGATCATGCGCGAGAACCTCCGCCGCGGGCAGATCACCGACATGCTCGATCCCGTGGCCAAAACCCCGCGTTACCGCGAACTCGACAAGGTCTTCGACAGCCTCGTCCTCGAGGAGCGCAAGCTCATTATCAAGGACCAGCTCGACGACCTGTACAACCGCAACGGCGGGTTCTTCCTCAACGCCTTCACCTCCGAGGACATGACCGCCTACTTTGTCCGCCTGCCGAAAAACAAGATCGAGCTCTACATGTGGCTCGAGTCCGACCGCTTCAACGACCCGGTTTTCCGCGAATTCTACTCCGAGCGGGACGTTGTCCGCGAAGAACGCCGCCTCAGCATGGAGTCGACCCCGACCGGATCGATCGACGAGGACTTCCAGGCGATGTTCTGGAAATCATCCTCCTACGGCTGGTCGGTGATCGGCTGGGCCTCCGACCTCGGCAGCATCACGAAAGAGCAGGCCGACGCCTATTTCGACACCTACTACGCCCCGAACAACCTGACCATGATCCTTGTCGGCGACCTCGATCCCGATGAGATGATCAAGATGGTCCGCCAGTATTTCGACCGCATCCCGCGCGGTAGAGTTTCCCCGCCCGATGTCATCACGCTCGAAGAAAAGCAATTCGGCGAGAAGCGTATGGTCGCCGAAGCCGAGTGCAGTCCGCGGGCCGAGGTCTGGTACCACACGGTCGCGTGGAAACACAAAGACAGCTACCCGCTGCAGGTCCTTTCCGGCGTCATGGGCGGGAAGACCGGACGGCTCTTCAAGAAGCTCGTCGAAGAAAAGGGCCTCGCCAAGAGCTCGGCCGGCGGCGGGCGGCGCATGTTCGGCGGTGAAAACCTGGCTGTGAACGCCACCCAGGATTCCCGACGGTACGCGGGCGCCTTCAGCGTCAACGCCGACGGTGTCTCCGGCGTGACCGCCGAACAACTTGAGGCCGCCATCAACGAGGTCATCGAGGATCTCAAGGCCAACCCGGTCACCCCCGAGGAGCTCCAGAAGGTCAAGAACCAGATGAAGGTGCAGAACATCCGCTCGATGGACATGATGTTCGGCATGGGTATCCTGTTCGCCCTGGGCTCGCACGCCGCCAAGGGAGACTGGACCGAGGCCAACAACGAAGCCAAAATGTGCGATCTGGTCACCGCCGAGGATGTCCGGCGCGTCGCCAACACCTACTTCGCCAACGATCAGCGCAATGTCCTCCTGATCAACTCCAAGACAGCTCCCGGCGAGGAGGCGGAGGACCCGCGTTTCACCCAGTTTGTCGGGATGATCAAGGGCATGACCGATGCCGCCAAGCTCGAGCAGATGATCGGCATGTTCTCCGGCCAGATGGACCAGGTCACCGACCCGAAAGAAAAGGCCCAGATGGAGAAGCTGCTCAAGATCGCCAACGACCATCTCAAGGAACTCAAAGCGGGCGCCCAGAAGTAGGGATACACCAAGGAGATTTTGATATGAACCATAGATCTGTTCTGCAATTCGGCCGATGGGCGGCGCTCGCGATCGCGCTGTGCAGCTTGTTCGCGGTCGCCCGGGCAGCCGATATCGTCAGCCACCCCGACCAGCTGACCTACAAGGACCTGAATTACCAGCCGCCCAAACCGGATCAGTTCCGGCACACGCTCAAGTGCGGCGCCACCGCCTTTATCGTCGAGAACCACGAATTCCCGACGTTCGAGCTGACCGTGCTCGTCCGCACCGGTTCGATCTATGAACCGGTGGAGAAAGCGGGCCTGGCTGATATGACCGCCTACCTCATGCGCAACGGCGGCATCCCCGGCATGACCGCCGCCCAGCTCGATGAACGCCTGGCTTACCTGGCCGGCGATATCTCCGTCCGGATCGGGGATACCCGCGGCACCGCGAGCCTCTTCTGCCTCTCCAAGGATATCGATGAAGGCCTCGGCCTCTTCAAGAAAGTGCTGCAGGCGCCCGTCTTCGATACCGAGGCGCTCAACCGCTACCGGACCGATATCCTGTCCGAGCTGGCCCAGCGCAACTCTTCGGCCGCCGATATCGAATCGCGCGAGTGGCAGTTCCTCCTCTACGGCGACCACCCCTGCACCACCCCCCTGCGCCGGACCGAGCAGTCCGTGACCTCCATCACGCCGGAAGACCTGAAGGCGTTCCACGCGCAGTATTTCTTTCCGAAGAACTTCATCTTCGCCGTCTCGGGGGATTTCAAGACGGCCGACATCATCAAGAAGCTCGATGCCCTGCTTGCGGGCTGGGAAAGCCGTGACCTCAAGCTCCCGTTGGTTCCCGACCAGATCCTCGATCCCAAACCGGGCGTGTACATTGTCAAGAAGGACGATGTCAACCAGTCGCGCATCCGGGTCGGCCACGTCGGGGTCAAGCGCGACTTCCCCGAGCAGTTCGCCCTCGAGGTTGCCAACGACATCCTCGGCGGCGGCGGGTTCACCTCGCGCATCGTGCGGCGTGTGCGCTCCGATGAGGGCCTGGCCTACAACTCCGGCAGCGCGTTCGACCGCCCGGTGCTCTACCCGGGCACGTTCCGCGCGTGGTTTCAGACCAAGCACGCCACCGGCCCGTTCGGCACACGGCTGATTGTCGACGAAATCAAGCGCATCCGCACCGAGAAGTGCGAAGCGGATATCGTCGAGAACGCCAAAGCCGGCCTGGTCGGCAACCTGGTCAATCCGTTCGCCGGCAAGAGCATGATGGTGAACACGTTCGCCGATGACCTGTACACCGGGCGGCCCGACTCCTACTGGCAGGACTACACGAAGAACGTGCAGGCGGTGACGCCCGACGATGTCCTGGCGGCGGCGCAGAAGTACCTGCACCCGGACAATCTGGTCTTTCTGATTGTCGGGGATCCTGATGCCCTGGAAGTCGGCTCGGACAAGCATCCGGAGAAGATCTCCGATTTCGGCCCGGTGACGATTCTGCCGCTGCGCGATCCGATGACGCTGGAGGCGAAGTAGGTCGAGGCAGATAAGCTGTTCGGCTCCGCACGTTCAAGAAGAAACCCCCTACCCAAGGGGGTTTTCCTTGCTATAAGCCTGTTTCAAGTGATTGGCCTCCCCTTGAATCTGATTGCCTGAAATTGGAATCCAGATTATATTGTCCCTGATGGGTATTTGACAGGTATTTGATAGGTAGTCAGGTAATAAGTAACACGTTTCTACTCCGCTCGACGAGGAGGGCTCATGATCCGATTGCAGGATTGTCTCACGCTACTTGGGGTACTCCTACTTGTTCCCCAAGCCTTCGCAACTGATCCCATTCATGAACGCCGCGGGAATTTCCCTTCGGGACCTATTCCGCGTGAAGAGCAGATGACGCCAAGCGCCACTGCTAATCCTAATGACGATGCTACTTTCACTTACGAGGGGAGCACGCTGTACAGAGGCATGCGCGATGTCAAGATCCTGGGCGATCATGCATTCTGCGTGATGCCGTATGGACTCCAGATTGTCGATATCAGCGTTTCATCCGCTCCGGTTCTTGTCTCGCAGTTGTACCTTGCGTCCTTTGTGCCCGAAGGCGGGGCCAATAGAATCGATGTGAGCGGGGACTACGCGTATATTGACGGAGGGAACGGAAACGGCACACTGTTCATTGTTGATGTCTCCAATCTCAGTTCGCCTGTTATCGTCGGTGAGTGCCACGGGATGTGGCAGGGGCATGGTCTGCAGGTGGTCGGTGATTTTGCCTATGTGACTGATGGCAACTCCCTAAACGTTATCGACGTTTCCTCGCCCGCCAATCCCGTGTTGCTCGGTTTTATCGGCTGGCCAGGCGGAAATGCGGTGGATGTACAAATCGTCGATACACTTGCCTACGTTGCCGATGGATCCCTGGGACTGCGGGTAGTCAACGTTGCCGTACCCACCAACCCGACACTCATCGGTTCCTGCGAGACAACGGAGTATGCCAATGGAATCGCGGTTTCCGGAGATCATGCTCTTGTTGCCGACGGACTAGGTGGTCTGCAAATCATAGACATATCCAGCCCAGCGGCGCCGTTTCTTGTCTCGTCGGTTCTGCCGACGAATGCCTGGGGTTGGTTTCGTGATGTAGCCGTATTGGGAGACTTCGCCTTCATTGTTGGGAATGGGTGCGGGCTGTTGGCAATTGATATCAGCCAGCCTTCGTTACCGGTTACTGTGGGTGAGTATTCCGTTGGAGATGCCATGGCCGTAAGCGTGGCTGGCAGTCACGCCTACGTAGCGAACGAGGATGGTTTACAGATTGTGAAGGTTGCAAATCCCGTGCCATTTGCTCTCGTCGGGACCATTGACACCCCTGGGGACGCCATGCGCGTCGATGTGGCGGGCAGCTACGCTTATGTCGCTGACGGCAACGAAGGGCTGCAGATCATTGACGTCACCGATCACTCGGCGCCATTGTCGGTCGGAGGATACGATACCCCCGGATATGCCTATGACGTCGATGTATTCGGAAACTATGCTCTTGTTGCGGACAGATCCTCCGGCCTTCAGATTATTGATATAACCGTACCGTCGGCACCCGTCCTGGCGGGCAATTACCAACCGCTTGACGCCTATCAAGTAAGGACTGTTGGGAATCTGGCCTATGTTGCCGGTGGTGACGGGGGTCTTTTCATTATAGATCTATCTGTCCCTTCTGCGCCTTCTTTTGTGGGGCAGTACGCAGCCAATGTAGGACTTGGGATTGATGTGGTCGGAAACACCGCCTATCTGACGACGGAGCATGAGGGGATGCTGATCATTGATGTCTCCACTCCTTCTACGCCGGCACTGCTTGGTTCATATACTGTTCCGGGATTCGGCTTCTTCGACATTAGCGTTGTCGGAAGCACGGCCTACCTCGTCGACAACGAATATCTGCGGATTGTAGACGTCTCAAGTCCAACCGCTCCAGCGCAACTCGGGATATACAATTCGCCACTCAGAGCATCAGGCGTGGCAGTCGATGGCGATTTTGCCTATGTCGCGGATCATCATTCGGGGATGGATATTGTCGACATCACCGATCCGTCGACTCCGATCGAAGCCTGGGTGCTCGACACCGAGGACGGTCGGGATGTTACGGTTGACGGGGCTTACGCCTATCTTGCGGATGGCGCATGGGGTGGCTTGAAGATTATCGACCTGGGTACAAATCCGAAGGCGATGTACCTCGCCGGCCGTTACAGCCAAACCGCCACACCCTTAAAGGTGGCAGTTTCTGGGGACTATGCTTATGTGGCGACCCGTTTTGCTCCCGATATGAGCGTTGTCGACATTTCTGATCCCACTGCCCCCGAAGTTGTCGCGAATTGGGGGGCGACCGCATACTACTCCGATGCCTCTGATATCGCAGTTTCGGGTAACAGAGCGTATATTGCTGACAATCCGATACAGATTCTCGACATCACCAATCCGCTCACTCCCAGTCTCATTGGCGAGCTCGATTACTGCTGTACAGATGCGATCGCCGTATCCGGCAACTACCTCTATCTGGCAGCCAGGCAGGCAGGTCTGGTGATTGTCGACATTTCCAATCCATCGGTGCCGTCAATCGTGTCGACCGTGGATACAAAGGACTATGCGCTGGATGTTGTGGTGATAGGGAATATTGCTATGGTTGCTGATCGGGATTCCGGGGTTGTGATAATCGACGTTTCAGATCCTTCTGCTCCAAGCCTGCTTTCCCGATACCAGACACCGAGCGCCGCTCTGAGCATCGCTGTGGAGGACAGTATCGCGTACATCGGCACACTCCTAAATGGCATTACAGCGCTGAATGTTTCTGATCCAGCACTCCCAGCCTTCGTCACGAATCTGCCCACGAACAATTGGGTATGTGACATGAAGATAGTGGGGGGCGTGCTGTATGCCGCCATGGACTTCATGCTGCTCGCCATAAACGCCAGTGATCCCTCAGCTCTTTCGGCAATGGGGAGTTATCCGAGTCCTCGAACAGGAACCGGTGTTGACCTCGCCGGCGATAAGGCCTATTTCGTAGATGGATTCGGGTTGGTGGTCCTTTCGCTATTCGTCGATCTTGATCTGGACGGAGTCAATGACCCCTTGGACAATTGCCCGACGGTATCTAATTCGGGGCAGGAAGATACGAACCAGGATGGGATCGGGGACGCCTGCTGCTGCGTCAAGCGGGGGGATGTCAACCTCGACACCAAGGTGATCGTAAGCGACCTGACCTTCTTGGTGAACTATCTGTTCAAGGGCGGGTCCGGTTCGGGATGTCCCTCGCATGGTGACGTCAACGGCGACAGCAAGATCATCGTATCCGATCTAACGTATCTCGTGAACTACCTGTTCAAGGGAGGTGCTGCGCCCTTCGCCTGTTGATGGCATGTTCCTATTTCTGATTGATGCGTGCAGGGCCCGTGGCTTCGGTCACGGGTCCTTTCTTTGGGAGTGCGAGCCAGATGACCGACGCTTCACTCGAATGGGAACCGTGATGCGGACGTGATCCACAGCCGCTTCCGGGCGCGAATTGACCAACCACGAGAATGACGCCATCACCACCATCGACCACAGGCTGATCCAGAAACCAACCGCGAGAACCCGGGTGCTCCCGGTTTCGATAACGAGGTAGACAAGCAGGACAAGCATCAGCCCGAGCGCCGACTGCGCACAGATCGAACCATGCCTGAAACGATTCCACAGGAACAGCAGCGCGCTCGCCCCCGTAGTTAGCAGTGTCGTGACCAGAGCGAATCCGATCAGCCCCCCTCAAAGCCGCTCGACGCGAACACGGTCTGAATCAGCCAGGTGCCGTTCCGCGATGCATCGATCCAGAGAAACGACTTCTGCACGACCGGCAGCACCAGGAACGACAGGACGGCTATCATCCCGCAGAGGGCTCCGGCGTATCGCAGATGGGTGTACAGGTGACGCATCTTTATCCTCAAGTGCTATCAGGTCTTCTTGTGGCGACAGCCGCAAAGCTAAGACGCGATTTGTGATTCCGCAACAACCATTCGGTTCGAGGAGGCTCCTTCAAGTCACGCTCGCTGAGATTATCGTTGTGCCGCAGCCGGTAGCTCCCTATTTTGGGCTACTTCGCTATCGTAGCGCAGGCAAAAAAGACGCTGTAGTACAGGGGTGAATGACACTGCGTGCAACGGGATGAAACAAACCTGGACCGATGGACCGCCGGCGTGTTCGTGGCCACCCTGGCCGTATTGTCCGCCGCGTCGTTTCTGCCGAACGCTCGTTTGTGGGGACTGGCTCCATGGGCGCACTTCCCGCTGCCGGTAGTCATCGGCACAGCGTTATTCGCTGTCGTGGGAGTCTGGATGAGCGCAAGGGCTTGGTTCCGGGAGCCCGCCGGGATCCCATCCCGCCGGACTACAGCGACAGTGACCTTGATCTCTCTGGCAGTCACCGCAGTCCTGTTCACAGTACTCCGCACGAAAGCTCACTTCCTCGGCGACGGCTACACGGCCCTGAGCCTGCTGGCCGGGAATCGTCCCCTGATCAAGTCGCGCGAGATCGGTGAGTCGCTCCTGCACGTGTGGGTGAAGAACCTCTCGGGATTAGAAGGCGAGCCGGCGGCCCTGCTGAGTTTTCGGGTGCTGTCGATTGCCGCCGGCGTGATCTTCACCGGAGTGCTTTGCTGGGCTTCCGCGCGGCTCTTTCCGAAATTCAACCGTCGGTTGGTCTTTGTGGTCGGGATGCTCACCGGCGGCTATGCCCTGCTGTTCTTCGGATATGTCGAAAATTACTCGCTCTTCGTAGCCTCCGTCGGCTGCTACGCTCTCGTCGGGCTGCTGGTTGCCAGGAATCGCCTTGCCCGGGGATGGTTGCTCATACCGGCTTCGGCCTCGGTTTTCTTTCATGTGCTCGGTGTGACCCTAATCCCCAGTCTGGTGTACCTGATACTCGCGCCGACTCGAGCCGGCCAGCGGATGCGCCGATGGAATACCAGCAAGTGGGCCGCCCTGGGGATCATTATGGCTATCCCGGCGCTATGGGCTCTCGTGTATGCCTGGAGCACCAGCACTTTTTTCCGGTACTCATTGATCGCGCCGCTTCCGGACAAGTTCACTGTCGGCGGTTACACGCTGCTGTCGGGCGCGCATCTTCTGGACATAGCGAACCTGCTGGTGCTCCTGCTGCCCGGCGCCGGGCTGCTCATACTCGCGCTGATCAGGGCAGCGGCATCGCGAAGCCTGTCCAACCGGAGTGCGATCTTCCTGATTGTGCTGTCGATCTCATCGGCGGGAGCGGTCTTTGTTTTCGATCCCAAGCTCGGTATGCCACGCGACTGGGACCTGTTCTCCTTTGCCGGCGTCGGGCCGGTGGCCTTGTTCTACCTCCTGACGCTGGACGAGTCGTTTAAGCTCCGGTCGGGGATGAGAATCGCCGTTGCGGGGTTGGTGCTGGCCCTGGTATCGCTCTCGGGAAGGGTGGCGATGGTCAACAATCCGAAGATCCTGATCGCCCGATTCAAGGATTACCTGACGCTCGACCCGCTGCGTGATCGGAACGGCCCCTACCTGCTCCTCACCTATTACGAGAAGCAGGGTGACTCGACAGCAGTCCAGCAGGTGAGAGCAGAGTGGCAGGCAGCCTTCCCAATCAAGTTCCGCCTGGAGCGTGCGATGGAGCTTAAGGACGCCGGTAAGATAACTGAAGCCGGGTCGATGCTGGAGGAAATCGTCCGAGAGGATCCGGCGTACGGCAATGCCTGGTCCAACCTTGGCGAAATCACTATGAGAGCGCAGAACTGGGATAGTGCGATGTACTGCCTGAACATGGCCATCGGCCTGAATCCTTTCGACGCGGCGGCCTACAGCAATCGCGGTGTTGTGCGCCTGTATCATGGGCAGCCCGTCGAGGCGGTAGACGATCTGGAACAGGCGCTCGCTATCGACCCGACCAAACCGGCTGTCCTTTTCAACCTGGCCTCCGCTAACCGGAAGTTGGGCCGCATCAAAGAAGCTGAAGAGCAGATCGCGCTCATGGCGGCCGGGCCGGACCTCGCTGCGTATGAACGTACAAGGCTCTTCCAGTGGTACGCCGAAAGTCGCCGCACCGGGCCGGCCGTTGAGCAGATACGGGCGATTCTGGACATGGGTATGGACACGGCCTATGTCGCCCGCCTCGTGCAGCCCTATCCGGCACTCCGGACAGCGCTTCAGAAGGAGCTGGCGCCGCGTCCGTAGTGGGGCAGCTACGAAGACTGCCGGCCGCTGTGAAGCCAGGGTGAATATGGTGAGAGTGGCGGTAACCTGAACATTCGCAGGTGACAGTGGTGCAGGGGCAAGTCAATCCCAATGGACCGCTAAGCCTGAGGTGTCGCCGGGATTTGTCGCGGGAGCATTCCCCAATAAAAATATGAGGGTGGATGGGATCGAACCATCGACTCCCTGCTTAAAAGGCAGGTGCTCTACCACTGAGCTACACCCCCATACGGGAACCCGATGCATGGCGCACCGGGTGTGGCGTTCTATAATAGCAACTGACCGACCGATGTCAAACGGTTTTTGCCGCAGCAGGCCGCACTGACGCGACGCGCCTACCGCCCCGGGACAATCTCCACCAGCTCCACTTCGAAATCCAGTGTCGCTCCGGGCGGAATCGCCCCCGGCACTCCCCGGCGCCCGTAGGCCAGCTCCGGCGGGATGATGATCTCCCGCTTACCCCCCTCCAGCATCCCGACAATCCCCTGATCCCACCCGGCGATCACCTGCCCCGCGCCCAGCGTGAACACCAGCGGCTCGCCGTCCCGGGAGCTGTCGAACATCGTTCCCCGCGTGCCGTTCAACAGCAGCCAGCCTGTGTAATGCATCTTCAGTACATCCCCGGACTTGGCCTGGCGGCCATACCCCGGCTCGATATCTCTAATCTGCAATCCGTTTGCTCCAATCTCCCAGCGGCCGGAGGCCTGTGCCGACGGCGCCTCGGCCGGCGTTTCCACCGTCACCGGCGGCTTCCCGCACCCCGCCAGCAGCATCACTCCCGCCGCCGCGATTACCATGCTTCGTATCTTCATTTCCGCGGCTCTCCGCTCACCCCACCGCGATCGTCTCGTGCCGGCGCGCGCCGGTCGACACGATCGCGATATTCACCTGCAGGTCGCTCGCGAGGTCGTTCAGGTACTGGCGCGCGTTCTCCGGCAGATCCGCAAACGTCGTCAGCCCGGTCGTCCGCCCCTGCCATCCCCGCAGGGTGCGGTAAATCGGCTTGACGTGGGCCAGCTGCGCCAGGTCAAGCGGGACGTCGGTTATAGTCTCGCCATCGAGTTGATATCCGGTACACACGTTGATCTGCTCCATGCCGTCGAGCACATCGAGCTTGGTGATCGCGACCGAGTCGACCCCGTTCACCCGCACCGCGTGGCGCAGTTGGACCAGATCCAGCCACCCGCAGCGCCGCGGACGGCCCGTGGTCGAACCGTACTCATCCCCGCACCGCCGCAGCATCTCGCCGATTTCATCGACCAGCTCGGTCGGGAACGGCCCGGCGCCGACCCGCGTCGTGTACGCCTTGATCACGCCGACCACTTCGTCGATCATCTGCGGCCCGATCCCCAGCCCGGTGAGCGCCCCGCCCACCGTCGTATTCGACGAGGTCGCGAACGGGTATGTCCCCAGGTCGACATCGAGCATCGTTCCCTGCGCTCCCTCAAACAGAATCTTTCGGCCGGCCCGGTGCGCCTTGTAGAGCGCCAGCGACACGTCGGTCACCAGCGGTTCCAGCATCGGCACCAGCTTCATCAGTTCGTCGTACGTCCGGTCGATATCGGCCCGCTCGTCGGTCGAGCCCTCGAGGTATTCCTGCTTGATCGTCCGGTGGTACTCGAGGCGTTTTTTCAGGCGTTCGGGGCTGAACAGATCGACCACCCGGATCCCGTGCCGCGCGACCTTGTCGACGTACGCCGGCCCGATCCCGCGCCCGGTCGTGCCGATCGACCCGGTGCCGCGGCTGTTCTCCTGGATCACGTCGATCAGCTTGTGGTACGGCAGCACGAGGTTGGTGGCGGGGGAAACCCAGAGCCGCCCGGCGTATTCGATCCCCTGGTTCCGCAGCACCTCGAGTTCCTCTTTCAACCCGAACGGATCGAGCACCACGCCGTTGCCGATATAACATTCCTTGCCGGGATGGATGATCCCCGAGGGGATCAGGTGGAGGACATACTTGCGGTCACCCACCACGATTGTGTGGCCGGCGTTCGCCCCTCCCTGGAACCGGGCGATGACATCGGCTTCGGCCGCCAGCAGGTCGACAATCTTGCCTTTACCCTCATCCCCCCACTGGCAGCCAACGACAACTTTGTTCTTAGCCATTCCTATGCCTTTGTATGCGCGAAATGATCGTTTACGAGTTCAAATATGGCCCCGAGCAGTTCGTTTTTGCCCGTGCCATCCACCGCCGAAAACGCGATCGCCGGCGCATCGAACGCCCGCTGCACCTCGGCGACCTTCCGGTTGGCCTTGTCCCGGCTGAGCTTGTCGGTCTTGGTCACCGCAATCATCGCCGGGATTTTCCGCTCCGCCAGCCAGCCGAGCAGTTCGTAATCTTCCTCGGTCGGATCCCGGCGGCAATCCAGAAGCAGCACCAGCCCGATCAGGTGGGTATCCTTGTTGAGGTACTCCTCGATCAGCTTTCCCCACGACTCCCGCAGCTGCTTGGACACCTTGGCGTATCCGTATCCGGGCAGATCCACGAAGTAGAAACGGTCGTTGATGAGAAAGAAATTGAGGGCGCGCGTCTTGCCCGGATCCTGCGACACCTTGGCCATCCGCTTCTGCCCGACCAGACGGTTCAGCAGCGATGACTTGCCGACATTGGATCGCCCGGCAAAAGCGATATGCGGCCGCATATCCTTCGGAACCTGGTTCGGTTTCACGAAAGACCCGACAAATTCGCATGATTTGATCTTTACCGAACCTGCCATTACCGCTTGCTGTCGATCTGTTTGCTTTCTGTTGGCCTTGTGCCACGGACACGCGCAATGTGTCCGTGCAGGATTCGTGCGCGGCAGATGTCCTCATCTGCCGCGAAACCTTGGGGCGACACGAGGCCGCCCCCTACGCAATACTTGAATGTCACCGAGCGAGCCTCTACCGGGCCGCGCCCCCGATCCGGAAACTCGCCTTCACGCCGGTGCGCACCACCGGATCCTTCACCATCGCCAGGCGAATCACCTCGCGGACTGTCCGCACATAGTGTATCTGCAGCCCCTTGAGCAGATCCGGCTGCAGCTCCCGGATATCCTTGCGGTTCTTTTCCGGCACAACCACCTGCATGATCCCGATCCGTTTGGCCGCAAGGAGCTTCTCGTTCAATCCGCCCACCGCCAGCACGTCGCCGGTCAGGGTCATCTCGCCCGTCATCGCAATGTCGGTGCGGACCGCTATTTCAGTCAGCGACGACAGGATCGCGATCAGCAGGGTAACTCCCGCCGAGGGGCCATCTTTCGGCACCGCCCCTTCGGGCAGGTGCACGTGCAGGTCGATCTTCTCGAAAAAGTCTTCTTTCAGGTTGAACATCACCGCGTGGTTGCGGATGTAGGAGAGGGCCGCTGTCGCCGATTCCTGCATCACGTCGCCGAGCGATCCGGTCATGGTCAGCTTTCCCTTGCCGGACATCGGCGCGACCTCGACCGGCAGCACCTCGCCGCCGAGCTCCGTCCACGCCATGCCGACCGCGTAGCCGACAGTCGCTTCGCACTTGATGTTCGTGCCGACATACTTCGGCGCGCCGAGCAGCGTCTGCACCTTCGGCTTGGTGATCGTCAGTTTCCGCAGCTTCTTTCCCTCGGCCACCTCGACCGCCGTTTTGCGCAGCACCGCGCTCATCTGGCGCTCCAGCTCGCGCACCCCGGCTTCGCGGGTGTAGCTGTGGACCAGTTCCAGCATCGCCTCCGGCTTGAATTCCACCACCGTGTTCTTCAGCCCGAGCTGTTCGACCAGCTTCGGCAGGAGGTAGTCGCGGGCGATCGCCGCCTTCTCGAAATCGAGGTAGCCGGGCAGACGAATGATCTCCATGCGATCCCGCAGCGCCGGCGGAACCGTTCCCATCGAGTTGGCCGTCGTGATAAAGAGGATATTCGAGAGGTCATACTCCAGCTCGAGGTAGTTGTCCGAGAACGTGCTGTTCTGCTCCGGGTCGAGGACCTCAAGGAGCGCCGCGGCGGGATCTCCGCGGAAATCGGCGCCGACCTTGTCGATCTCATCGAGCAGGAAGACCGGGTTCGATGAACCCGCGCGCTTGAGTCCCTGGATAATCCGCCCCGGCATCGCGCCAATGTAGGTCCGGCGGTGCCCGCGGATCTCAGACTCGTCGTGCACGCCGCCCAGCGACATGCGCACGAACTTCCGGTCCAGCGCCCGTGCGATCGACCGCCCCACCGAGGTTTTCCCGACTCCGGGCGGCCCGACCAGGCAGAGGATCGGCCCGCGCACCTTGCCGGCCAGGCGAATCACCGCGAGGTGCTCCAGGATCCGCTGTTTGGCTTTCTCCAATCCAAAATGATCCCCGTCGAGAATTGCCCGCACCGCTTTGAAATCCACACGGTCCTCGGTGTGATCTCCCCAGGGCAGGGCCAGCAGCCACTCGATATACCCGCGAATCACGCCCGCCTCGGCCGAGTACGGATGCATCTTGGAGAGCTTCTTGATCTCCTCTTCGGCCTTCTCGACCACCGAATCGGGGTACTCACGGCTCTCGAGCTGGCCGTAGAGGTCATCGACTTCCGCCCCCGGCTCGTCGAACTGCCCGAGTTCATCCTTGATCGCCTTGAGCTGCTGCTGCAGGTAGAACTCCCGCTGCGAGCGCGACATCGACTCGCGCACATCCCCGTCGATCTTGTGCTCGATCTTGAGGATCTCGATTTCTTCCTTGAGGATCCGCGCCAGCGTGAGGAACTGCTTCTTGATGTCGAACGTCTCGAGCAGCTCCTGCTTGGTCTCCTTGCGCGTCAAAAGGTGGGCCGCGATCGTATCGGCCTGCTGGTGGTACTGCTCGATCGACGCCAGCGCGACCAGCACTTCGTCGGGCACCCGGCGATTCAAGTGCACGTACTCCGAGAACAACTCCGACACCGAGCGCGACAGGGCTTCGATCTCCCGGTCATGGTTCGGCTCTTCGGCCGGGTGCACGTTGATTCGCACCTGCAGGTAATCCTCGGCCTTGATGAACGAGGACACGTACGCCCGCACCAGCCCTTCGACGAGGACTTTGAAGGTCCCGTTGGGCATCTTCATCACCTGCAGGATGCGCGCCACCAGGCCCACATCGTACAGGTCGCCCGCTTCGGGGTTGTCCACCCCGGCCACCTTCTGGGCGAGCAGGAGGACCTGACGGTCTCCGTCCATCGCCTCGCGCAGCGCTTTAACTGTAAACTCCCGCCCGATCAGGAGCGGGTAAATCATGTGCGGAAATACGACCACATCCCGCAGCGGAATCACACACTGGCGGCTCTGGATCGCAATTACTTCACCGTTGTGAACAATCTTATATGTCGACACGCGTGTTGGCCTCCTCGGTTGGTATCGAACGCAAACCCCACAAGATAGCCCTTTTTCCCCGACGGGTAAATACCTTTTTGGGATTGCGCGTGCGGGCGCGTAATCGCTGCGACAGGGAAGAATCTGAACGGGTGACGGTTACGGCTGCGTCAGTGGTTGACGGTCGTAATAACCAGCCAGAATATGATCAGGAGCGCCGCCAGCAAAGACAGCATCAGGTACTGCCGGGGCGACCGCGGCGCCACCTCGAAGAACTCCCGGACCGGGCTGGCCTTCTCGAAACTGACGATCTCGGTCAGCGTCACCACCAGTTCGGCCGTCGACAAAAACCGGTCCGCCTGTTTCTTGGCCAGCAGCTTTTCGAGCACCAGTGCGACATCCCCGGGCGTCCGGCGGTCGGGCTGCAGGAGGCGGAAGTCCGGCTCTTCTTTCAGAATGCGTTCTTCGATCACCGGCACCGACACCCCCCCGAACGCCGGCGCCCCGGCGAGGCACTCGTACAGAATCGACCCCGCCGAAAACAGGTCGGCCGACTGCCCCAGTTCCTCCCCGGTGACATGTTCCGGCGAGCGGTAGCGCACCGTCTCGACCGGCTTTACGCTGTCCGGCCGTTCCCGCTCGATCGCCAGCGTGCAGTAGCCGAAATCCATCACACGCAGCTCGCCGTCTTCCCGGATGAGAATATTGTGCGGCGTCAGGTTGCCGTGCACGATTCCCCGCTGGTGCGCATGGTTCAGCGCCCCCGCAATTCCCGATGCCACCCGGTGAAACGTCGCCATATCCAGCGGCCCCCGGCGCAGGCGATCCCGCAGCGATTCCCCTTCCACGAGCTCCATCGCCACGAAATACGCGTCGTCCACCTTGTGCACGCCGTAGAGCGAGCAGATATTCGGGTGATCGGTGTCGGCCAGTTCGCGCAACGTCGAGAGCACCTGCGCCCGGTAAGCGGTACTGGCCATCAGCTCCGGATTAATCAGCTTGATAGCGACAAACCGCTCCAGCACGCTGTCCCAGGCTTTGTAGACATCCCCGGTCCGGCTCTCGGCGATTCGCTCAGCCAGCACATAGTGCAGGATCTGGTACGGTAACGTTTGCTCCATACTCCTATTAACGGCGCGGCGGAGGGGAAACTTGAGAGCAGTGCGGGTGCCGCCGGAAAGCCGTGCTTTGCGCCGAATGACGATGCGGGAGAGGCGGTTACTCCGGGAAATCCGTTATTCCACCGGCACTCTCGTGGAAGAGGCAGTGGCCAGGCTGTCTGCCGCTCGAATGCCCCTTACTGATTCCCCTCCGCCCGATACCACGCCATCAACGCGACCAGCACCACGAACACCACCGCGATCAGCAGCAGCAGCACGGACAGCCGCTTCCATCCCGATTTCGTGGCGTCGAACACATACTCCACATCCGGCCCCCGAAACATCCCCATTCCCAGCATGAGCCGCACCACCACCACCCCGACACTCAGCCCCAGCAGCTTCAGATAGTATGACCACTCCATGCGCCCAATGTACTGCTTCGGCCTCTGTCGATGCAACCTCACCCTTCCCGGAAACTCGGATACAGCAGCATACCCCCGTCCACGAATATCGTCGTCCCCGTAATATAATCCGCCTCATCCGAGGCGAGCCATGCCGCCACTTTCCCGATATCCACCGGCTCCCCCCACCGCCCGTACGGAATGAACCGCTCGACTTCTTCCCGCTCCTTCTCTTTCGTCGCCCAGGCCTCCGCGTTGATCTTCGTCTTGATCGACCCCGGCCCGATTCCCATCACCCGAATTCGCCGCGGCGCCAGCTCCTGCGCCATACTTCGCATCAGCATCCGCACGCCCCCCTTTGCGGCGCAGTAGTTCGGCGCCGACTCCCACGGAATCTCCTCGTGCACCGAACTCGTGAAGATGATCTTGCCCGCCGCTTTCGAGATCTTCGGCGACAGCCCCTGCTTCAGGAACTGGCGCGCCGCCTCCCGCGCACAGAGGAACGCCCCGGTCAGGTTGACATCGATCACCCGCTGCCACTCGTCCAGTGTCAGCTCCACCGACTTGCCGTCCGCCTGGATCCCCGCGTTCGCGCACATGATATCAATCCGGCCGAACGTTTCCACCGCCCGCTCGACCATCCGGATCACGGCGTCTTCTTTGGATATATCTCCCTTGATCGCCAGCGCCTTGGAACCCCCCTTCTCGATCCGCGCCTTGAGTTCCTCCGCCTGCTCCTCATGGCTGTGGTAGTTGATCACGACATTCGCGCCTTCGGCTCCCAGCGCTTCACACATCGCTTCGCCGATCCCGGTGTTGCCTCCGGTCACTATCGCCGTCTGCCCGCGCAGCCTCTTCTCCATACCAGTTTACTCCTTCTCATTGCTTCCATGTGCCCGATCGGGTGCGTGTTGCCACGGCTGCTGCCAGGAAGAGCCTCCGTTCGACGGTGTCTCCCCGGTGCCCCACTCTTCTTTGGGCCCCACAACTCAAGGTGGGTTCCTCTTCCTGGAACTGCCGATCCGCCGGGTAAGTCTTTCGCTGCGTTACCTGTGGAACGTACCGCCCGCGACGTCTGTTCCGCCGGTCCACACCCCTGCCGGGGCACAAGAAAGCCGGGGCTTCCACGGGGAAGCCCCGGCACGTGGCTGGGAAGAAGGGAGAGTGCCTGGTGGGTCAGCCTCAGTGTACGCTCAGGCTGCTGACAATATTATCTTCGATCACCGAGCGCCATGCCGCCAGCTGCCCGTTGTCCGGGTTGATCAGGTTGCCCAGATCGTCGCGGAACCATTGGGTGTAGTCGAACTGGAACACGATCACCGTCGAACCCTTGTCCTGAATCATCACCGGCTCGAACTCGCGTCCAGCTTCTTCATCGAGACCGGTGCTGAAGACAAACGGCTGCCCCGGGTCGCCGTTGAGGAACCCTTCGACCACGAGACTGTGGTTCTGCACATCGGGGTGCGCTTTCCAGACGGTCGAGTCTTCCGCCTCCAGCCGTTCGATCCGAATCAGGGCCGAGCTGTACTCGCCGTGTTCCACCGGCACGAGGGATAGTACCTGCAAACGCCCGCTCAGGTCCAGATTGAGGATCATCGGGGTGTTCTCATCCGACCGGAATACCACCGTGTCGTCCGTTCCCCGGACCTCGATTTTGCCCAGTACCACCCGGGCCCGGGTCACATTGAGCTGCGTTATCTGGTCGGAGGCATCCCCCATCACCACGCCGTTCCACCCGGGGGGGCCGGCCTGAATCGCTACCCCGATCATCGTGGCGTCCGATGACACCGAATCGGAACACCCGCTTATCATCTCGAGGCCGATACACAAGACTCCCAAGCTCATCGCGAATGTCATTCCGTAGCTTCTGCGCATACTTCTCTCGCTCCTCCTGAGTTTTGATCCGCTTCCGGCTCTCCGGCCCACCTCCCCCTCCGGCGCGGCGGCACAGGTGCCGCTGCAGTCGCCCGGGAGATGATCGGAGAGGTGACCACCGCGTTTACGGGATAATGTGATCACGGAGTCGGATTGTGGAAATGCCCGGTCACCAGTCTTATCGACCGGGGGAAAAGCGGTCTTGAAAAGAAACAGCGGGGGAGCGTGCTGAGTTTTCAGTCAGGTGATATTCACGATTGTGCGCAACCTGAGCAGAGTCGCGGGGCTTCCAAAAGTACTGAAAATTCTCCTTGACCTTTGATCGTTCCTGGGTATATTTCGGGTACGTAGATCCAAAAGAGCCATTTACTCCGGATTAAGCAGGGATCCGGACTTACCCAGCGCCAATAGACTTAAGAGATACATCCACACGTTTCGCTGTTCTCGGAGGTTCCTATGCGTACTTCGCTCATGACAGGGGGACTCGTGCTTCTGCTCGTGGCCTGGGCTGCGGCCGCTACACCTACCAAGCTCAACTACCAGGGCCGGCTGAGCAACCCGGCCGGTGAGGCCGTCCCCGACGGCAATTATTCGGTGACCCTCACCCTCTACGACGCGCCGGTCGGCGGATCTTCCGTTTGGACCGAAACGCAGTCGGTCGCAACTGTCGAGGGCTTCTTCTCGATCGTTCTCGGATCTGTCAATCCGATACTGGACACAGTGTTCAGCGACACCGGGAGGTATCTGGGTATCACCGTCGGCGCGGATCCCGAACTCACCCCGCGGGCAGCCATGGTCGCCGTGCCCTTTTCATTCCGCATCGCCACTGTCGACGGCTCCCGGGGCGGAAGTATCTACAGCGGCGTTGCTGTGTATCCCGAGGTGCTGGACACCTCCGGAAACGCGATTGAGGTTCGCGACAACTCCGGAGATGTCGGTCTCAGGATATCGGCGCGGAGCACAGGAATTGCCCAAATGGACTTCTATGATCCGGTCGATTCCAAAGATGGTGCATCCTCGAATGCCACCGGCCCCCGGCGCGTCAGTATCAGCCCGGAGGGCATCTACATTTTTGGCGCCTCAGGAACCGACACAGTCTTCAGCGTCGATTCCATCGGTGATATCCGGTCGAGCGGGCAAATCGCCGTGGGCGAAACCGCCAGCAACTCCGGCGCGTATGGCACCGCTTTCGGCTTCAACCCCAACGCCAGCGGCGACTCCTCCGTGGTCAGCGGCGGTACCCGCAACGAGGCCAGCGGCGCCATGTCCACCGTAAGCGGCGGACGATCCAATGTCGCCAGCGCCGTCCTCGCCGTCATCG
>JBGSIV010000232.1:0-14006 GCA_041742355.1 Candidatus Zixiibacteriota bacterium | reverse complement strand
GGCAAGCTGAACTGTCTGTCCGGCCCACGGGGACAGGTCAATGAGAGAGCGGGTCCAACCCCCAGAGTAGTAGTAGTAGCCGGCAGAGGGGGAGATTGTCTGCCAAGACGTCGAGTCCGCCGCCTTCAGCTGCACAAACCCGAAGTCGCCGCCGTTGTAGGTGGCGAACCAGTGCCAGAAACGCAGACGGGGGTTCTGATCGGCTGCGGGAACGGTGAACGCCGGGCTCACCAGCGACGAACTGACAGCATCAGGGTAGTTGCCCGCCAGGACCGTCCCGGCGCACATAGTCCCGCTGTGGGCCGCTCCCGGCCCTCCGGTCGGAACACCCACTTGCCACAGACCCCGGGTCGCACTCCACTCGTTGAGCCCGAACTCGAAGTCCTCCGGCTCGCTCGCCAGATCGGGGTGCAGGTCCCCGGTCTCCACGACGACCTCATCGACGTACCAGCCGCTCGCCCCACCCCCGCCATCGGAGTGGAAGAGGAAAGCAATTTGGACGCTCTGTCCGGCCCAGGGGGACAGGTCAATGAGAGCGCGGGTCCAACCCCCGCAGTGGTAGTAGTAGGAAGGGGATATGGTCTGCCAGGTGGTGGCCCCAGCGGCTTTCAATTGCACGGCCCCATAATCGCCGCCGTTGTAGGTGGCGAACCAGTGCCAGAAACGCAGCCGGGGGGACTGATCGACCGGGGGAACGGTGAAGGAGCATCGTATTAAACGCGAATTGGCATTATCGGGATATGTACCTCCGAGAACCGTGCCAGCGCACATAGTCCCGCTGTGAGCGGATCCAGGCCCTGAGGTCGGTACCCCAACTTCCCAGACACCCGCATCCGCGTACCAGCATCCCCATCCCCCCTCAAAATCTTGTATCCACGCCGTGTCCACCTGGGCGGAGGCAGTGGATCCGAACAGCAGCGCCGCGCACAGCAGCGCCAGTACCCACGAGACAACACGGGGGAACACCCCCGCACCCTGCGTCAACATAATCGACCTCTCCTCTGCGCTTATCCCTCGACAGGACAGCGATATCACTTTTCCGATGATTACCCTACATTCATGTGAACTGCACCAAGATAACACACCGTTAGTCCGTGTCAATAGTCGCGTTAAAAATCTACGTTGCATAGCTCCTTCTCCTTGTCTACAAGTCCCGTCTTTCTCCACAGGCGAACGGGAGGAGCATTCGTTTGCCGGGAACTTGGGCCTTCCTCAGAATTCGGCGGATTCAGAACTGAAGATTTCCGAATGCCCCGCCGGCCCGTGGGTTGGTGAATGACGACCTGCCTGGCGCCAAGGTGCAAGCAGGGAGAGATGCTTCGGACCGGTGCTGGTCCTCCCAACAAAGAGAGCGCCGAAATAAAATGGCGGACGAAGGGGAAGATCCTCCCCTTCGTCCTTCCCCCGCTGTCGCCCCCGAGAGCATTCGTCAGGGCCGGCAATCGGTCCCGAGCGGCTCGACATCGAAAGATCCGACCGCCCAATCAGTCCATACGCCGTCAACCAGCGCGCGCACCTTCCAAGTCCAGCCGAGCCGGTTGCCGTCGACAATGTACCCGCCGGTGCCGTTCCAATGGTATTCGGCCTGAGTGAGGTAAGCGTTGTCGACCAGCGGATAGATTGCGGTGCGACCCATAACGTGGAGGTGGTACTGTGTTGCCCCTTCCACCGGCGTCCAGCGGAAATACCACTCCATCGGGTCAGCCCCGCCATAGCAGCTGTTGTCAAGGACCTGGCCGGGCGTTGGTTCAAGCAGCGTAACAGGGCTCGGGGCTGGATCAGGATCGGGATCCGGTTCGGCACAATCAGTGTTGGGCGGTTCGGCCGAGAAGCTGCGTTCTTCGGACCATTCCGACCACTGGCCGTTAATCAATGCCCGGACCCGCCAGCGCCAATCGGTTGCGTTGCCGGCAGCAATGTAGCCGATGTGGTTGTACAAGTAAGACGTGTCATAGAGGTCTTCGTTATCTACCACCGGGTAAATGGAACCGACATGCCAAACGTGCAGGTGGTACCGGGTTGCACCCGGCACAGGGCGCCATGTGAAATCCCAGGTGATGTAGTCGGTCTGGGAGTAACAGCCGTTGTCCATTACCGCGTTTTCGACCGGGGCAATCAAGCCGACTGCCGGCGGCGGCACCGGCTGAGGCTCGAAAACGGTGATGGTCAGCGAATCAGAGGCCGTCTCAAGACCGTTGGAAACCGTGACCGTAATGTGAACGCAGCCGGCTGTGTCGGGAGCGGTCCAATATACACACATGCTGTCGTTGCGCCGGAATTCGCCCGCGTCGGCCTGCCAGAAGAAGGTGAGATCATCACTGTCGGCACCGTCGATCTCGCAGGTGAGGAGCAGTTCCTGGCCGGTGATAACGGTATCGAGGGGAAAGAAGATGGGCACACCATCGGATCGAGCCGGGTCGATGCCCGATATTGAGGGGGGGTGGTTCGGCTGAGTGATCTTGTTGTTGGATTCATCGCTGCAGCCGCAGCAGAGCGCGATGAGAACCGCACTCGTGAGGATAATCACATTGCGTGGACTCATGATCGTTGTTCTCCGTATTCTGTAAGATCTGTTTAGAATCACGCTGTTTCCGAACTGGCGAACACGGCCGGGAAAGGTTTGTGAAAAAGTGAACCCCCCGGCGTAGTCGTCGGGGGGCCATGTAGCAGAGAGTCGACGGGGAATTAGAAATTGAGCGACAGGCCAACCTTCACGCCGACTCTGGAGAGATCCGAGAAGGCCCGCGAGGTTCCGCTGGTTTCCGCGGGCAGAGTCCCCAGGTAGAGGCCAAGCCTCGGGGCGGGCTCGGTTTCGAACACACTTGAGATGCCTCTTTCCTGCGTTTCCGATTGCTCGACAGCATCGCCGGCCGCGGCGGCAGTGTCAGCCGGAGTCGCCAAAGCACTGTCGGCAGGGGTCGGCGTGTCGTCCTTGCCGCTGTGTTTGACGAGGGCAACAATGCCGATCAGGGCGATCAAACCGGCGCCGACAGCGAGGTAGGTGCCGACGTTCGAATCCATCCCGGGCAGCTCATCGCTGCTGTCGCGCCACTTGGCCTCGGCGGGTTCGGGCGCGAAGATCATCGTGCTGAAGGCCAGTAGCGCCAAGGCGCCGGCGAACTGCTTAAGTGACTTGCTCTTCATGACTGTTTACCTCCGTTGCGGTTCATTTCGAGTGAACGTTATTGGTTCCTTCTGCCTAACGGGCGATTGGCCGGATAAATCGTTTGCCAAAAACTGCAGAATCGGATAAATTCGTGATGTGGCAGGGAGTTATCCTGATAGTGGTATTGTAGACGGATTTATCCGAGGCGAACCGGAAGCGGTACGTCGGACTACCATATATATTGAGAGAGCCCTGAGCCCGTGGCGTGACCGGCTGGGCTACCAGGCTGATGATGTCCGGTCGGACGCTTCTGAAGAGCTGCGGGTGGCTCTGTGTCGGGAGCAGTTTCGGAACGATGCTTCTTTGCGGACATACATCGCGCGCATTGTCAGCCACACGGCAATTGACTACCTCCGGTATAACCGACGGTTTGTCGATGGTGACGGGGATGCCGTGTTCGAACTCCTCCCGGCGAAGTTGCCGAATCCCGAACAGGCGTTGGAGCGCAAACAGTTGCACCGGTTGCTCTGGCGGGTGGTACGTCGGCTGCCGGCGGAGTGCATTAAGTTGTTGCGGATGCACTATCGGGATGGGCTCACTTGCGGAGAGATCGGGCAAGTCATTCAGAAGAAGGAAGATCGGGTGCGCCGACGCCTTTGGGAATGCCGCGAGGAAGCAAAGAGCATCCGTGAGAAACTCCTGATTCCCGACAAACGTCTGTGACCTTGCTTCGCCAGTAGGCAAAGCAAAGGAGAATGCCTTGGACGAACAGCATCTCAACCGGTTCCGCGATCAAATTCCGGCTTATCTGGCCGGAAGCCTCTCCGCGAAAGAGCGGGAGATGTTCGAGCGTGCCGTTCAGGAGAGTGAGACCATCCGTTCAGAAGTCGATGAGGGGCGAATGCTGTCAGTCGGACTGGCTGCGGCGGAGGGCCTGGCCATCGGCCATCCGGACTCGGACCTCCTGGCAACCTATGCCGTCGATATCAAAACCTTGGACAGCAATGAACGAGACAAGATCGAGCGCCACTTGACGGATTGCCCCGAGTGCCGAATCGAAGTCCAGACGAGCAGAGAGTCCATGAGGTTCCTGGAGGAACCGGCCGTCGCAGGACGAGCTACCTTACTGCAGAGCGCCCGGGAGTGGATGTTTGGATCGACGGTGCGTTGGGCTGCCGCTGCCGCCGGACTTGTGCTCGTTTTGGCAGCCTCGGCCTATTGGGGCAGCAAGCTGTCTGGACCATCGGCGCCTTCGGTTGCCCGCGTAGCGCTCTCTGCGGCATCGGAACGGGCGGGCCGCCAGAGCACCAGTTTCGTGGTCGATCCCGATCTCGATGCGTACGAACTGGAGTTCCTACTTCCGACCCGAGAGTCCGGCCACTATGACCTGATCCTGCAGGATGCGGCAGGAAATCGCCTGCAGGTCAGCAAGGATCAACCTCATCAACTGCCGTTCCTGGTTACCGTGTCAGCCGAACTTCTTAAACCAGGGCACTACCGCCTGACAGTTGCAGAGATAGCTGACACCGCAGGTGTTTCTCTGCAGGCACCGCCAGATACATTCCATGTTGAGTTCGATGTTCTGCCCGAGTACAGATAGGTGGCCAGGACTGCCCGGGATCATGATCCCGGCAGTCGCTGTTGTAGCGGTCCTTCTCGTCGCTTCATGCGAGCGACCCACTACAGTTCAGGCTCCGACTCGCAGGTCGGCGGAACTATCTTTCATTCTGTCGGAGCGAGACACTCCTGCGTTTGCCGCGGCAGTCGAAAAGAAGCCCCACGATATTCGCAAGCAGCTGATCGAGCTCCTTACTCAATCTCTGAAGCGACGAGCCGCGGGTGAGGACATTCTGTCCTCTCCGGATGTGGCAGACTTGAGCTGGGCAGCCGGTCAGTATTCAGCGTCGACAGGCATTTCTGATATCCGGTGGCGGCTGGACTTATTATGCCGATTGACCGTGTCGGAAGCCCGTACCAAGGTCTGCGCAGACTCACTCTTGGCTGAGGGGAACAGCCTTTTCGATGAATTGAAGGAGACCAATCCGGCCGGTGCCTCCCGCAAATTTCTGGCGGCTCTCAATGAGACGGACAGCTTGTACCGGACATTGGGTGATGACATTGGTCTTGCCGCTGCAGCCCGTTATCGGGCTGTTGCCTACCTGGCCGTTGACTCGATCAAGCTTGCGCGCCAAGCGGTCGATCAGGCAGTCGCGCTGGCTCGGCAGCGGGACATTCCGGATCTACTGGGAGACTGCCACCTCTTGCTCTACCAGATAGCCGGCGCCCACGAAGGAAATCTCCTTGAGGCTGAAGGAACCCTTGCCGATGCCCGACGGGCCTATGCCCGGACAGAGCAGGAGAGCCGCCTGACTCTGCCGGTCGCCTCCCAAGCTGCTTACCTTCGAGGAGTGAACCGCCCGAGCCAGGCACTCGAAGTCCTCGCCGAAGCGCTGGCGTTGTCGCGGCAGCATGGACAGAGTCGGCTGGAAGGGTACTGTCATCACTTGATGGCCGAGTGCTACTATGACCTCGACTGCTTGGATTCTGCCCTTGCGTGCAACGATGAGGCGATTCGTATCCGGATAGGGTACGCGCTGGAGCGCCAGTCTTCTTCATCCCTGGTTGACTGGGCTCACACTCTCAGTACGCGGGCGCTCATTCTTCATTCCGCGGGCCAAAACGGTTGCGCCCAGGATCTTTACAAGTCGGCGGAGAGCCTGTTTCGCAGGGCCGGCGATAAGTCGGGTGAATGGCTGAACAGTGGCCGCTGGGCGGCCCTTCTGTTCGAGACCGGCAGGGTTGTCGAGGCGGATTCGATGTTCCGGAGTGTACTGCTGGGATCACCGACCCTCGAGACGCGACTGGCAGCGCTGTTCGGCGTCGGTGCGTGTGCCTGTGCTCAAGGCCGAATCGACGAGGGTCGTCAGTATCTGCGGGAATGTGTTTACATCGCAGAGCAACTGCGCAACAGCCTGCCGACGCCGGAACTGCGGACTGGCCTACTTTCCGACAAAGCCGGCTTCTACCATCTTCTCGCGGCAACTTACCTGTCAGAGTACTCAAAGGGAGACAGAGAAGCTGCTTTGGACTCGGCTCTGGCATACTTGAGCCGCATACAGGCCCGGTCATTGGTCGAGGCGCTCGCGGAGCAGCCGCTGAGAAGTTGCCCTGATGAAGAGCGTTTGCTGGAGGAGGTATCGAACCTCAGAGTCCGATTGTTGTTTGGCAGTCCGGATTCGACACGCCTGGCACACTCACTGCGCAGACTTGAGGATTCCCTCGACCTTGCCCGGCCGGCGTGCCATCCGCCGGAGGAGCCGGAAGCGGCTGATCGAAGCGCGGAACAGGGGATGACGACGGCTCGGCTGCAATCCTCACTGGCCCAGGGCGACATGGTGGTTGGCTGGGTGTTCGCCCGATCGTATGGCAATTTCGCCTATGCGTTTTCACCCGACACGGTGATTGTGAGACTGCTCACTCTCGATGTTGAACAGCTCCATCGGATGGCCGACAGCTTTGTCGTTTGGGCGCGGACCTACCCTACTGCCGGATCACTAAGTGGAGACGATCGGCCAACGCTGGCCGGAGTCCTCTTTGGCGGGTTGTTCGGCTCTCCCCAAATGCTGGTCAATCGGCACCGTCTCATTATCGTCGCATCCGGCCTGGCAGCTCGATTGCCATTTAGTGCGTTGGTTGCTCCGGACGGCCGCTACCTGATCGAGAAGCTCGATATTTCTTATGTCCCGTCGATCTCCTTCATTCCAACTTCGTTCGAGAGTCCTGACGATGTGCGATTCGAAAGGATACTCGTCTTCGGCGACCCGCAACCCCAGGATAGCACACGTTACAGCGAATTGCCTTACTCCGCCCTGGAAGTCGGGCGAGTTGCCGCAGCCTTTCCCGGAGCAACTCTTACTGCTGTAGGAAATGCCGCCACAGAAGAGCGACTAAGAACTGCTGTCGAGGATTGGTCCGGGCCGATCCATCTTGCGTTGCACGGGGTTGTGGATCCGAGTGCCCCGGACCGATCGGGGCTTCTGTTCTCAGCCGATTCAATGGGACGAGACGCCGGTATGCTCCATGAAGGTGAGATTGCACGACTACCGGTGCGCTCTCCTCTGGTGTTTCTCTCCGCCTGCGAGAGCGGCTCTGGACGTCTCCTGGCCGACGAAGGAACGGTCAGTCTTGCGCGGGCTTTTCTGATAGCCGGAGCGAAGAGTGTCGTGGCGACGCAGTGGCGTGTCGATGACCGGGCATCTGCTGATTTGGTGGGAGAGTTTTATCGGATCCTGACCAGGGACCAGATGCCCGTAAGCGCGCTCGCATCGGCTCAACGGTGGATGCTGGCATCGGATCGTCCCCTGTACCGGCACCCGTACTTCTGGTCGCCGTATACGATTATCGCAACAAGTTCGTGGCGCTAGTAGCTGGCACCCGGTTGTCGACAACGTGTTGAACGGCTCTTCAGCCTCTCTGCTTGACTCCATACTCGAAGTGCCAATCACAGCCGCGCACGAGAACCGCGCTGAGGGTATGGCTCAAGCCGCCCAGTAGTGCCGAATCAATGCCGCGAAAGCTCTACAAACGTCCCGTTGGGGTCACTTTCTTGCCGGATCGGCGATTCCTCCCAAAGACCAACACGCCCCCCGCCTGCCCGCGACGCGGCCTGTGTAGGATTGTGTCAATCATGTGGGGCAGAGGAATGGTGAAAAGCGGCCCGACCACAAGGGTCAGGCGGGAGAAAGTTGTCGCCCGGCACCGGCGGCAACAGCCGCTCCGGGGGCCGAATCGAGCGCGCCGCGGACAGCCTGGCCCAGCGCCTGCTGTGTATAGGGCTTCTTGATGTAAGCCGCCGCGCCCAGACGCAGCATCTCCTGAACCCGCTCCGTTGACGAAAACCCGCTCACAATGACGGCCCGCTGCCCGGGGTGCCGCTTGAGCACCTCCCGGTAGGTATCCAGGCCGTCGAAACCCTCCTCCATGATCATATCGAGCACGAGCAGGTCAACGGTCGTGTCGGTCAGGAGGCGGACGGCGTGGTGCCCGTTCGCCGCCGTGGTTACCTCGTAACCAAAGTTGCACAGCAGTTCGGCGGCGAGTTCGCGTTGCGCCAGGTCATCGTCGACGACCAGGAGCCTTTCCCCGCGGCCGGCTGTGCTGTCGGTCGACAGGCGAGAGGCGGCCGGCGCCTGAATCGCCTTGAAGTAGACGACAAATTCCGAGCCGCAGCCGACTTCAGAAAAGACGTCATAGAAGCCGCCATGATCCTTGATCACGCCATAAACGACCGGGAGGCCGAGGCCGGTTCCGCCGGCGCCGATCTTCTTCTTCGAGTAGTACGGTTCGAAGATCTTCTCAAGGTCGTCGGGCATAATCCCGCGGCCGGTGTCGCGCACGCTGAGGATCACGTACTCACCGGGCTCCATTTTCCGGTAACCGCTGCGCAGTGAGTCCAGCGTTCGGTGCTCGGTGGTAATGGTAATTTCGCCGTCTGTGCCCATCGCCTCGAACGCGTTTGCAACCAGGTTGGACACGAGTTTCTGCAGGTGCGGGAAAGATCCGCTGATGGCGGCAACCGAGTCGCAGAGATTCAGGTGCAGGGCCACCTGGGGCTTGCGCGAGGCGAGGTTTCGCAGGGCGCTCGACTGGAGGCAGGACTGCACCACCTCGTTGAGGTCGACCGGCGACATCTCGTAGCGGCCGCGCCGCGCCAGAGTCAGCAGATCCTGGATGACCTCGGTCGCGTCAACTGCAGCCTTGCGCATGGATTCGATGTATTTGCGGACCGGGCTGTCGGCCGGAAGCTTGGCGAGAATGAGTTCGGGATATCCGACGAGCGGCCCAAGAAGGTTGTTCAGGTCGTGGGCGACGCCGCCGGCAAGGATGCCGAGTGACTCCATGCGTTCGGCCTTCTCAAGCCGTTCGCGCAGCCGGGCCTCCTGTGCTTCGGAACGTTTGCGCTCGGTGATGTCGCGGACGACAGCCAACGCGCAGTCAGGCATGCCGGCGATCATCCGCGACTCAAAGTGGCGCTCCCCCTGCGGAAACGCCAGGCCGTACTCGTACACCTGAATTGTACCCGAGGAGAACGCCTGGTCGAGGTGGGTCATGGTCCGGCGGGCAAGATCGGGCGGCAGCACCTCGGCCAGGGATTTGCCGATGAACTCGTCGGGCTGGATGTACATGTCCTCGGTGTTGCCGTGGCAACCCTCGAAGATCCCCTGCCGGCTGATGCGGAACATGAGGTCGGGCATGGCATCGAGCAGCGCGCGGTTCTCCCGCTCCCGACTGAGGAGTTGTGCTTCGATACGCTGCCGTTCGGCGAGATCGCGGCGGTACCGGAGATTGCGGTAGCCGAGTTCGGAGAGCCCGTGGGCGACATGCCAGAGGAGATCCAGCAGTCGTTCGAATCGCTCCCGTGGCATCGGAACCATCTGGTCGTACGCCACAACCATCGCGCTTTCGTCCGCGCCTATCTCGCGGGCAAATACGCGCAGGCGGTCGGCGCCGACGTTGTAAACGTCGCTCTGCCCTATGAGCCAGTCGGCGATGTGCCGGCCCTCGATCACGATGGGAGCGCCGGCGTCGGCGAAGCCGCAGCTGGTACACTGGTGGTAGTGCGGTCGCTGCAAGGTGCCGCAGCCTTCGCGACGTTTGCTATCGGAGAAGTTGCAGCGGCGCTGACCCTCCGGTGTGCTCAGTGCCAGTTTGCAGACGGGCGAGAAGTTGCTGGGGAGCGTGAGGCTGTTGCCCTCGGTGTCCACAATAATCGAAGCGACGCCGGTGGCCTGGGCAAAAGCATCCTGCACCCGCTGCAATTCCTCCATTGACACGAGATCCAGCAGGGTGAACCGGGCGTCGGGGCGCGCAGTGGACTGGCTTTGGCTGTCGGCAGGCGGTTTCATTGGGACAGTTCCAGATCCTCGCTGAGAAGGGCGGGCGTCTCGCGGTCCCGATCCTGACTGATCAGGGAACGGGGCGCCCCTTTCAATTATTGTCGGCGGCTGTCAGGGATGAGTTTAGGCTCGAAGCTTAAAACGAGAGATCGTCCGAAAACAACTCATCCGGTCGACCCGACTCCGGCTGGTGGCCCCGGCGAGTCTCATCCAGCCGGTGGCAGCCCTCAATGAGGATGCTGTCGATCGACAGGTCATTGTTCGGAGCCGGCAATTCCCCGGACGAGATCGGGTCGACACTCCAGATACCCTGGGTCCAGGCCAGTCCTTCGTAGACAGCCTCCGGCCCGCTCAAGTCGTCGCACTCGGCCGATACCAGTTGCCCCTCGTGCAAGTGCATGGTGAGTTGCGAGCCGCGGGCGGTAATGGAAATACGCACAGTCTTCTGGGCGTGCCCCATCGCCTGGAGCAGATCGATGACGTTCATGTCGGCCAGGCTGCCGTGGGTGCCCATGTCCTGCAGGACGCGCAGGCGGCGGTGATTCTCAGCTTCCATCCGGGAGCGCAGGCGGATCAGTTTCACCACGAGCTGGTCGACGTCGCCGCCGAGCGCGATGATGTCCTCCACGCCTTCTTTCAAAAGGGGGGTGAGTTCTCCAGCGGCCGATGGCTCGGACAGCAGGAAGGTCGGCACCTCGGAGACATCGATGCCGCGGTGCATCAGGTCGCGGATCGTGCGGCCGGCGCGCTCGGCCGGCCCCGTCGAAACGACAACGATAAACTCGGGCCAGTGCCGTTCGTAGAGCTGGACCAGACGCTCCGGCGTAGTGGCGAGGAGCATCTCAAAACGGTTCGCCTCCAGGAGCGGACCGAGTTGCAGATCGTTGTCAGCCCGCTCGTCGAGGATGAGCACCTGCGCGCGATCGGTCTCGGCAGCCCGATCGAGTTCGATATCTTCGAGGAGCGATGCCTGAAACGCCTCGACCACCTCCGGAAGAAAGGCAGTGCCCGCCTGGCGGCGGAGGTCCGCTTTTATCGCTTCATAGCGGTCGAACGTCAGCGGCTCGTCCGGATCCTGGTGGCGGCAATAGTACTGGGCTATGCGCAGGATATTCGCGCCGAGGACGGGCAGGGGAAGACGGTCGGGATAGGTGTCCTCTATGTCGCAGTCACGGCGCTTGAGTATGGCGGTCAGGGCGGGGGGCCAGACGACCGGCGCGGTGCCGGGGCGGCCGGGTTCTATTCCGGCCTGCTCCCAGTCGGGCGTTTCTTCGGCGCCGAGGTACAGGCGGGCCAGCTCGTTGAGGTAGGCAGCGTTGACCACAAGCAGACGCTCGTGGGCAGGCAGATCGATACGGCGGCAGACGCGGTCCACGGTACGGCAGAAACGGTCAATACCGCCGCCGCTCAGCTCTTCATCGGAGCACAACAGCGACAAGCACAATCTGAGGTCGGCGGCAATGAGATCGACCGCGGCGCTTTCGAGCGGGTCGGACGCGATGAGATCGGCCACCGCTTCGGCGTAGCGAACCGAGCAGGACGGCGCGACCTTGCGCAGGCGATCCACCAGCACGTTGTAACTTTCGCGGCGGCGATCCCGAATGATCACGCCAACCGGGGGCTCAATCTCTATCTCGGCGAGGGCATCCTCGATTGTGTCGGCCATGACCACGCGTCGGTTTTCGTCGGCTATCGCCTGCGCCAGAGCCTCGCCGGAAGCGTCGATTCTCCCCAGCACCAGAATGGTGCCGCGGTAGGCCGGTGTCGACAGCGCTGCCGCTGCGAGATCGGGAAGTTCCAGCACACTCCGGTAGGCATCGACTACCCGGCAGCGGAGAATCGGCTCGGCAGCCGCGACGAGACGGACCTCGGCAGCCGCTGTATGCAGCCGGAGGTGGTCGAGCAGGTCGCGGTCGGTCGGATCGAGACACGCGGCCGTGAGACAGCCGGTGGAGGGATCATACGTGACCGGGAGAACACAGCGTTCGCGGGCCGTTTCCGCCGGCACCAGTGAGAGGACAGATTCCGGGATGGGGCGGCCCGAAAGCTCGACAGCCTCGGTACCGTAGTGGCGCCGAAGGGCTTCGCAGAGGTCATGCTCCGTTACCGCACCGAGGCGGAGCAGGTGGTTCTCGACGCTGCCGCCGAGCATTTCCTGGCGGCTGCGGGCCTCATTGGCGGTGGCCGGTTTTATACGGCCGGATTCAAGCAGTATCTCAGTAACGGCCATGCGACCCTCTATCTCTCATGTCGGGAACCGGGCGTAAGTAGTGGTTGGGGAGAGCTGGTTGCCGGTCCCTAACAATAGGATCGGTAAATCAATCGGGAAGTTCAGCCTGGTTGAGGAGTTAAGAGCTTATACGGGAGTGGGTAGGTAGGCTTTTGCTCTGACCTGTTTCCGGGCCAGCCGGTGGGAGGTTCGGCGGGGGGCTGATTGTTCATCCGGTCGGGTCAGCGCACGCTGCCGCGACGGCCGGAGCTACCGGAGCTTGTGAAAAAATGCACCAGCGCCCTCTTGCCCCCGGACCGGTTTCTGTGTATCATGCTCACCCATAATGGCGCAATTCGGCGCCCCGACCGTATAGGTTAGATGATAACGAGAAGAGATAGACGCCTGTAAGGAGGATCGTCCATGTTCCGAATCCCGCAGCCCAAGAACGAACCGATCTTGAACTACGCGCCCGGATCGTGCGAGCGCGTCGAACTCAAGAACGCGCTCCGGTTCCTGAAAGAGAATCCGGTCGAGGTTCCGCTCGTGATCGGCGGTCAGGAGATCAAGACCGACCAGAAGATCAAGATCACCGCGCCCCACAATCACAATCTTGTCCTCGGCCACTACTACCAGGGGGGCGAGAAAGAGGTCAAGATGGCGGTCGAAGCGGCGGTCGAGGCCCAGAAGACCTGGCAGCACATGCCCTGGGAGCACCGCTCGGCCATTTTCCTGCGGGCGGCCGAGCTGATCTCGACCAAGTACCGGTACATCATGAACGCGGCGGCGATGCTGGCGCACTCCAAGACGGTCCACCAGTCGGAGATCGACGCGGTCGCCGAGCTGGCCGACTTCTACCGGTACAACTGCTGGTTTGCCCAGCAGATCTACGACACCTTCCAGCCGGACAACGCGCCCGGCGTGTGGAACCGGATCGATCATCGCCCGCTCGAGGGATTCGTGTTTGCCGTGACGCCGTTCAACTTCATCTCGATCAACGGCAACCTGCCGGTGGCGCCGGCGATTGTCGGCGGCGTGTCGGTGTGGAAGCCGGCCTCGACGGCGGTGTATACCTCGTACTGGATCATGAAGATCCTTCGCGAAGCGGGGTTGCCGGACGGCGTGATCAACCTGATTTTCGCGCGCGGCCGGGATATCGGCGAACTCGTGCTCAAGAACAAGAACCTCGCCGGGATTCACTTCACCGGCTCGACACCGGTGTTCCAGATGATGTGGAGGACGGTCGGCGAGAACCTGCCGAACTACCGGACCTACCCGCGCCTGGTCGGCGAGACCGGCGGCAAGGACTTTATCGTGGCGCACCCGACGGCCGCTGTCGACGCGGTGGTCACCGCGACCCTGCGCGGCGCGTTCGAGTTCCAGGGACAGAAGTGCTCGGCGGCCAGCCGGTGCTACTTCCCCGAGTCGCTGTGGCCCGAGATCAAGCAGAAGCTGGTCGCGGAGCTCAAGACGGTGAAGATGGGGGATGTCGAGGACTTCACCAACTTCATGGGCGCGGTCATCGACGGCTCGGCGTTCAAGTCGATCACCGAGTACATCGACTACGCCAAGCAGCACAAGGACAAATGCGAGATCATCTTCGGCGGCAACTACGATGACTCCAAGGGCTGGTTCATCGAGCCGACCGTCGTGGTGACGACCGACCCGCACTTCCGGCTGATGGTCGAGGAGATTTTCGGGCCGGTGCTCACGATTTACGTCTACAAGGACGAGGACTTCGCCAACACGCTGCACGTGTGCGACCAGACCTCGCCGTACAGCCTGACCGGCGCGG
>JBGSIV010000231.1:0-3796 GCA_041742355.1 Candidatus Zixiibacteriota bacterium | reverse complement strand
GCGGGGAGAGCACCGTCAAACTGAACATCCCCACGGGCGTCGCCAGCGGTAATTACATGGCCGTCGAGGGTATGGGCAACGCCGCCCCCTCCAGCGGCCCCTCCGGCGATCTCGTCGTCATCTTCGATGAAAAAGAGCATGACACTTTCGAACGCCACGGCGATCATATCGTCATGGAAATGCCCATCTCGTTCACCACGGCCGCGCTCGGCGGAACGGTGGAGGTGCCCACGCTCGACGGGGCCGCGAAACTGAAAGTTCCCGCCGGCACGCAGCCGGGCAAGGTGCTCAAGATCAAGGGCAAAGGCATTCCCCGTTTGCACGCGAGCGGCCGCGGGGATCAGTTGGTCCGGATCCATGTCTGGGTCCCGACCAAACTGGATAACAACGACAAGGAACTGCTGGAACAACTGGGCAAATCCGACGCTTTCCGGGCGCCGGAGGGAGGCAAGTCGTTCTTTGCCAAACTGCGCGAAACACTCGGGGTGTGACAGGAGGTCCCACCGTGTCGGCTCATAGCCAGGAAACCCTCGTCGAGATCCGCGTCCGCGTGCCGAGGGAAAACATCGACCTGCTCACCGACTTCATCGTCGAGCGGATCTGCAGCGGCCTCGTCCTCGAAGACGAAGACAGCGCCGCGGTCGCCATCTTCTACTCTCCGCCCGACGACGCCCCGGCCCACATCGCCTCGGTCAAAGGCTTCCTCACCCATCACCTCGGCCCCGACGCCGATATCGATCGCCGGGTGACCGCGCGCGAAATCAAAAACGTGGCGTGGGAGGATGAATACCGGCGCTCGGTCAAACCGGCTGTGATCGGCCACGACGTGGTCGTTCGCCCCCCATGGGCGGCTGCCCCCGACGGCATCACCCACGATATCGTCATCGAACCGAAAATGGCCTTCGGCACCGGGACGCACGAGACAACCCGCTCCTGCCTCAAGATCATCCGGGAGAACTTCCAGCCCGGCATGCGCTTTCTAGATCTCGGCTGCGGTTCCGGAATTCTCTCCATCCTCGCCGACAAACTGGGTGCCTCCTACATCAAGGCGATCGATTACGATCTCGTCGCCGTCGACAACACCCGCGAGAATTTCGACCTGAACGCCGTCAAAACCCCGCACGACCTGCTCTTCGGATCAATCGAGAAGACCAGGGGAGACCAACCCTACCAGTTCATCGCCGCCAACATCATTAAGAGCACTATCCTCGACATGCTCCCGCGTCTGGTCGAGCTGACCGCCCGCCCCGGCCGCCTCGTCCTGTCCGGCCTGCTCGTCGCGGACATAGACGAGATCAACGCGATCCTCGACCGCCTCGGCGCCACCGACCGCTCGATGCTCGAGGACAACGAGTGGCGAACGATAACCGTAACCCGTTCCTGAGGTGCCATGCTGCTGCCCGTCTTTTATGCCCCGCCCGAGAACAGCGACGGCGTCACCGTTACGCTGCCCGACGAAGAGAGCCACCACGCCCTCCGCGTCATGCGCCTGTGGCCGGGCAGCCGGGTCATCGTAATCGACGGCCTCGGAACCGCCTTCGAGGGGCTGATCGGCGACCTCGTTGCCCAAGGCAGCCCGGTGCAGGTGACCGTCAAGAACACCATTCGAAACTTCGGCGAACCGGCCGCCCATCTAACCCTCGCCGCAGGCCTCTCAGTTGGCTCCAAGTTCGATACCGTGGTGGAGAAGGGGACCGAGCTGGGCGTAAAGCGCTTCGTGCCGCTCCTGACCGAGAAATCGAAAGTGCACATTGAGGATGCCGACCGCGCCGCAGCCCGGGTCGGACGCCTCGAAAAAGTCGCTCTGGCCGCCGCCAAACAGTGCCGCCGCTCCTTCCGGCCCGAAATCAGCGCTCCGGTCAATCTCGACGCCTTCCTCGGTCGAACCGACCGCCACGCCATGAATCTCATTTTCCACGCCGGCCCGGGCGCCTTGTCCCTGGACCGGCTTTCGCTCCGACCGAATATGCCCCAGGTCACCCTTCTGGTCGGACCCGAATCCGGATTCTCCGATGAAGAGGTCACCCGCACCCTCTCTGCCGGCTTCACCCCGGTCAGCCTGGGGCCCCGGATCCTGCGGACCGAAACCGCCGGCCCGGTCGTCTGCGCCCTCGTCATGAATGCGCTCGGCGAGTTGAGTTAAGCCTCAACCCGCCGATATAGCTTCTATGGACACCATTATTCTCATCTGGGTCGGGCTGTTTGGCGTCGTTATCGGGTCGTTCCTGAACGTCGTCATCTACCGCCTCCCCCTGGACAAAGGGCTGGTCACGGGACGCTCCATGTGCCCGCACTGCGGCAATCAGCTCAAGTGGTACCACAACGTACCCCTCCTGAGCTTCGCCGCCCTCCGCGGCAAATGCGCCTTCTGCCGCCAACCGATCTCCTGGCGCTATCCGCTGGTCGAACTGCTCACCGGCGGCGCGTATGTCTACTTCTACTGGTACCTCGGACTCACTCCCGCCTTCTTCGTCTGGATCCTCTTTGTCTCTGCCCTCATCGTGATCTTCTTCATCGACCTGGATCACCAGATAATCCCCGACTCGATCACCTTCCCCGGCATGGTCCTCGGCCTGGCCGCCTCGTTTCTCCCCGGCGGCATCGGCATCAAGACGGCGGTGATCGGTTTTCTCGTCGGCGGCGGGGCCCTTTACCTGATTGCCATCCTCGGCGAATGGCTCTTCAAAAAGGAAGCCATGGGCGGCGGCGACATCAAAATGGCCGCCATGCTCGGCGCATTCCTCGGCTGGCAGAAAGTCCTGCTCGTATTCATCTCGTCCGCCGCCATCGGCCTGATCGTGTCAATCGTCGCGCTGCTGCTCTCATCCCGCGTCCGCGAGTCCCGCATGATCCCCTTCGGGCCGTTTCTCGCCGTGGCCGCGATGATCAGCGTCCTCTACGGCGACCGGATCATCTCGTACTACCTCACGCACTTTGTCGGATTGAACTGATGCGGATCGGCTGGGGCACATCCTCGAAAGCAGGGGAGAGGACCCATGAAATTCCCCGCCATCGCTTCCAGACCGAAGTGCACCTCGGCATCCTCGGTATTATCTTCCTGCTCCTCTTTCTCAATTTTGCCTCGAACTACTTGATCCTGAGCGCCCGGTCGGGACGGCGGCAGGCGGTCGACGCCCAGCTTGCAAGCGCCGCCCGCAGCGTCGAAAAGACCCTCGCCGAACGCGGACCCGGCAGCATCATCGGCGATGTCCAGTCCGACCTCATGCGCACCTACCGGCTGTCCGGACTGCGCGTATTCCCCTCGGCCCCCGCCGAGAACTCCCCCGAGGCGCGGAACTCATGGTTCGCAGCCATTGCAAAGGATTTCCCTGCCGAAGAGATCCCGGCCCTCGCCGAACACCTGCTCAAGCCCGAAATGGGCAAGCTCTCACGTGGAACCGGTGTCGAGTATCACCACGTCAGCATCGTCGAAACCCCCGCCCGACGATACGTCGTCGCCCTCTCGTGCCAGGCGGCAGAGCTCGCCCGCCTCGACGACATCTACCGCCTCGCCCTGCTGATGGCCTTCATCGCCCTCAGTGCCACCGCTGCCGTGTACGTTCTGCTTTCGCGCCTGATATTCGGCCCGTTCCGAAAGGTCAAGGAGGAGGCGCAGCGCGCCGGCCGGGTGGTCAACCAGTCCGACGACGACGTCGACGCCCTGCTCAGCGACTACCGCCGCATGATCGAGGAGCTCTGCCTCAAAGAACGGGAGCTTATCGACCTCAATGCCGTGCTCTCCCGCCACGCCGACTCGCTTGAGCAATTCAACCGCTATTTGGTCGAATCCATGCGC
>JBGSIV010000230.1:0-4052 GCA_041742355.1 Candidatus Zixiibacteriota bacterium | reverse complement strand
TCGGTGTTGTTCAGACCGAACGGCACGGAACCGTCGAAGTTGGAGTAGGTCAGCCAGCCAGCGGAAATACCGGCCGGAACCGACGGATCTTCCACCGTCATGATGGCGTAGGTGTAGTTAGCGTTACCAAGGTTCTCGATGACGACGTTCCGGTTGTACGGACGGTTCATCTTGGTCCAGGCCGGGAAGCTGATCTCGATGGGACTCAAGATCGGATTCGGGGCCGTGACAGCCGCCACGCACGCCATGCGGAACCAGCGCACATCGGACTCCTGCCAGGTACCTTCATTCATAACGACCGCGCCGGCACTGTGGTCGTTGATGTACTGGACATCGAGATACCAGCCGTTGTTGCTGCCCCCCGCGGGGACGACAACGGAGGTGACGTTGTCCCCGGGAGCCAGGGCCTCGTCTGTACCAAAGGCAGACATGGACGGCCAGTGGTCAGATTCGCATGGACCACCCATGCCGCCCACCGAGTCGCAGCCCGGGGTACGCGAGTTGGTCAGGTTGCGAGCCTGATCCCAGGTCAGACCGCCGTCTTCGGAAATAACGACGTAGAGGTCGCCGTTGGCTGAACCCACCGGATACCCCGGGTTGTCATCCCTGGCGCAGTCGTCCATGATACCGGCGTTTCGGTCGTTGAATTGTACAAAGAGAACGTAGAATCGGCCGTTGCACTCAGATATACTCATTTTGGAGGCGTTAAGCTGCCACGCTCCGCCGTTGCAAGTAGTCTGATCCCAATCGGCGGAATAGGCGGTGCGCAGGTAGGGCTGGTTCTCCGACCAGTGGAAAATACGGTTGCGGAAGAAGATATCGCCTTCTTCGTTCCAGTACGCCGCACCCCACACGACGTGCAGGTTGCCGGCCACATCGATGAGCACGCCCATGTCAGTGTACGGGCGGTAACTGGCCTCTCCATAATGGCTGCCGCTGGAATAGTGGTACTCGCGGTTGTTGGTCAGGTTGGTCCGCCAAGGCCAGCTGACGCCGTAGTTGTTGGAGATCATGTAGTAGACGTCGTTATTCCACTGTGCCGGGGCCACACCGGTGTTGCACGAAGCAATCGCCGGATCGGTCATGTCGCAGGGAATATTGGCCGTCCACGCCAGGGCGACTTTACCGTTGTCGGTCGCCGCAATCGCGTGCGACAGATTGTAGACGGTATCAATCACGTATGGCGGATTGTCCCAGCCGTAGTACGGGGCGGGGCTGAACACCATGTCGGAATACGGGCGGCGGAAGTAGTAGATGGCCTGGCCTAAGTCCTGGTCCGGGTTGTATTCGGTGCCGGCCAGATTCACCTGTGCGACAACGTGCAGGACGGTGTCTGAGGAGCCTTCCGAGTAGGCGAATTTCGGCCAAATGACTTCCTGATCGGCTTCCATTTCAGCGTAGTCCGTGACGGACTGCGGGACTTCGTAGACGCCGGCGAAGAACGAGCCGCCTTCGACAAAATCGAAGTAGAAGGTCGGGTCATTGTGGTTGTCGTTAGGGTCGCGATTGTGGCAGCCGACGATCGCGCGGTTGTCGTTGGAGACGTTGAGGTTGACGTAACCTGCGTAGTGGTCGTTCGGCTGGAGATATGTTTCCGCACCGAACGCCTGGTTCGTGATGTCGTAGCTGTCATACTTCGCAGCTCTCGACTGATCAAGCACCCGCTCCGGCAGGAACATCCACGAAAAGTGAGCGATCGTATTGACGCCGGTGCCGGTCTCGTTCATGCGTCCCATGCTACCGACATGCTGGAGATCATGCCAGGTCCCGCCAACCGCGATACCCGGAGACGCACTCGGCGCGCCGGCGTCCAGCTGCTGCCGGGCTTCCCCACGCGGAGCAACCGACGTCTGAGTCGGTTCCTGCGGGTACGGGAACGAATACTGCATGACCTTGTAAATCGTCGGGTCGATGACCCGTCGGACTGGAGCTTCTTTGGCGGCGAAAGCGGACGAAATCAGCAGCCCAAGTGCGGCCGCCGGAATGACGGTCAGAAGCAGACGGCGAATTCTCTGATGGCTCATAGATTCCTCCCCGAGAGAGATCACGCAGTTGGCTCAGTCGGCGATCCAAGCTATAGGTGTGTGATCCCGTTTTGTTTTTGCGACGGTAAACAGGCAGGGGACAGTCTGCAACACCAACGGTGATCCGTTGCCGATGGTGTGTGATGCGGGCTCGGGTGGAAACAGCGAACAGGAGCTTCCCGCCTGCTTCTACCGGTCAGTATGTCGTTGCAAATCAGCCAAAGAACCTGCGCGAACAGCTCACCGCAATATTGTCTACCAGTCAGTCCATGTCAAGCGCAAAGAGGAGCTGGGACGGCGGCAGGCAAATAGGCGGGCCGGGGTTTCGTGTGCAGTCCGCCTTGTTTGGAGTCCGCCGCCCTTTGAGTTCGTCCCGTGGAGCGGTCAGGTCCAAAGAGCCTGACCTGCAAGAAGAGAAGTGACATGCTTCAACTACGCTCAGCATGACAAAGGCGGGAGTCTGGGGATTCCCGCCCCACAACTATCGTGGCCGGAGCTTACGAAATGTGACGCCCCTGGTCGCAGCCAATATCAGGCAATTGGGATTTCTGATTGCGGAGAAAACGTCCGGGCAGTTTAAGCTAGTTGTTGATAGCATCGTGGCCTACCGGTAGCCTGCTGCCAGTCCGTTCTGCAGAGGAAGACTTTGCCGTGTCTCTCGTGTCACAAGGGTCCTTCAAGTTCCTCGGTTGAAACACGGCCAAACCCGTGATGCAAGGTCAAGCGGTGGTTTGCGACGTCAGGCTAAAGGCTCCCACTGTTTGACATCTTGAAACGAGCTGACGAAGAAGTATCGCCCCACTTCGACTTCGAACAAGGCGGTTGAAGGCGAATCAATAAACGCTGCGAGGTAAGGGTGTCTCTGCAGAAGCACATCTGCCCACCGGTTGGCTGGCTCTGTCGATGTGATTTCGCTGGCTCTGCCCGTCGCAGTCAGGGCCTCAACCTTCATCAGGTTGTCAGGGTGCCTGTTCATATTGTTCACTACGAGGGCAACATTCCTGCAGGTCATCAGGATTTCGTACTTCTTTGTGGCTTTGGGCGTTGCAAAGACTGCGTGTTTGAGATCCTCGGTGAAGGCAAACGCTACCATTGATCCGTAGGGCTGTCCGTCAGCCTGCGTGCACAACACGCCATACAACTGATCTTTGAGCAGGCGACCGATCCGCAACTCTACGGAAAGGGTGCTGTCGCTGTCAATATCGGATTCATTCATCTGGCGGCCACCAGGTTGTGGTTTGTCGATACTCGTCATGACTTGACCTTCCTGCAGCAGCTTTGGATAGACAATGCTGCCGCCATCTTACCCGAGTTCTTAATAGAGAGCAAACGGAATTTGTTGCATCGATTCCATGATAGGGATGGAATCGAGCATATGGGATTGAGCAGATGGGCCGGTGGCCCACCATTTATGGTGGGTCCCTCTCGGTATGAACCGGTCACATAGGTAACAGATTGAACCGGTCACATAGGTAACAGGTTGAACCGAACACATAGGTAACAGAGGCCGAACCAGGAGCAGGGCACACGTGAAACGAACCCAACCGTAGGTCGGGTTCCGAGGAGCGAAGCTCCGAGAAACCCGACACCGTCACCCTGAGCGCACCGTCACCCTGAGCGCACCGTCACCCTGAGCGGAGTCGAAGGGTGACGGAACGGTAGGTCACCGGGTCGCCCACAGCTTCCCGTGGGATCGGTGGAACGATCGAGTTCGGTGGAACGATCGAGTACCGAGTACCCCACAGCTTGCTGTGGGATCCCGATGTAGGTCAGGCTGCTTGCATCCTGCCCCAACAGCGATCAGCACCGATCCCCCAATTCCCGACCTTTGAAAATCCCCTCTTTCGGCGTCGAAAAAGTTAAGTCCCCTCCCTCCACCAAATTGACTCCCTCCCGCGATAACATTTCGCCGCCGAATCTGCACACTTCCACTAGACTATTGATGGAGATTGGCCGCACCCCCCGGTATATATAAGAAAGAGTGTTCGCGACGGTAGTCCGTGGTGTCAGGCGACCCCGCCAGACACC
>JBGSIV010000229.1:0-5701 GCA_041742355.1 Candidatus Zixiibacteriota bacterium | reverse complement strand
CGGCGCGCAAGGCGGGCGCCGAGCGGCGATCGACCGCCAGCGACAGGTAGTAGTAAAGGGAGGCCTGCTGTGGGTTCGCGCGGATAGCGGCACGGAGCATTTGGGCGGCAAGCGTGTGGCTTCCGTGGTTGAGCATCCTGACCCCGTCGGCTGCATACAGCACCGAGGCATCCCCCAGTGCGCTGCGCAAGCGCTCGGCCATCCGCCGGTTGCCGCCCCAATCAAGGTAATCACTGAGAAAAGCCGGGTAGTCGGCAAGATAGTACGGCGTCGAGAGCAGCGCTCGGGTGAAGAACCGCACATACTCGACCGGGTCATCGAAGCGAAGGGTGCCATCGAGAGCCGCGGCAATGAGCTTTCGGTTGAGCGGATCGAACGCGGCTGTGTTCACCCAGTTCGCGCGATGGTTCATGATCGAACCGATGTCCGAGACATGAATTCCCCCGAGGACATGGCCCAGCTCATGCAGAAAGGTCAATCCGTTGGCGACCGCCGGCCAAAGCGTATCGTCGGGGCTGGCTGACGGAAGTAAGTCCATATAGATGCGGCGCCGGCCGAGGCGGGAGAGGCCGATCCCTTCCTGCCGTTCTCCAACTGTGTACATGTCGGGATGAAGCAGGCGATTGAGCACGAGAATGAGCGTGTCACCGCTCGCCGCATAAAACTCGTCGAAGTCAGCCTGATTCTCCTGAAGCCCCTGCCGTCCGTCAAATCGATGGGGCAGTGTGTCGATCGCGGCAAGTTCGAGGCGGACCCCGAACTGCGCGGCGAACCAGCCGGAGGCAAAGGTCACCATTTGATGGAGTTGCCCCTGATGCTGGGTCCGGTAGTGGGCCAGGGGGCCCGAGAGAAAGATCCTGACGGGCAGGGTTGCACCCGACTGCGGCGGGCTGACCGACATCGCCGGGAGATCGGGTATAAGAGCGTTCAGGGCGCGCTGAATCACCAACTCATGCGGTTCGCAGTAAACCGCCCCTGAGCCGGTCCGCACGGCCAGGCGGGTCGGCTCCCCCTGTGCAGTGATACTACCGCGGCCGGACTCGACCCAGCCGCCGGATGACCACCGGTAGCGCCGGTACTGCAGGTCAAGGCGCAGGCAGTTTTCGGCACGCGCATGGTAGCGGCGGCGGTGACGATCCCGGGCGACGTATGACTCATCGTGCCGTTCCGCTGAGTAGTACACAAGCAGCGCTTCTTGATCGGAGATCTTCTCCAGTGAGGCCAGGGCCCCCTCGTCGGATAGCGGTGCGGCCGAGAGCTTGACCACCGCGGCAAGGCCACTGGCCGCGAGAAAGTGCTCGAGGTGGTTGGCCAGCGACTGCTGGAGCATCGTTCCGAATGCAAGCGGGGCATCAGGGTTGATCGCAGAATTCGCCGGAATCACGAGTATAACCGGAGGCGGGGCTTGCGGGCTTCGAGGCGGCGGGTGATCGGCGCCGGCAGCGCGGGAAGCCAGCGCCATGAAAACTGTCAGGAAAAGTGCGCAGCGGAGCATAATCCATATATTACGGGCGGAAGGCTTGAATTACAAGGCGGGAATCTCTATCATGTCCCTTGTGCCCGATACCTGGAGAAATGGAATGAGACTACTGGTGCAGACCACAGCGGTGGCGATCGTGATTCTGGCCGTGACCGGATGCGACAATGAGCCGAAAAGTCTGGATGATTTGCGAACGGCAGGGAAGAAGGCCTTCGTCGCGCAGAAGTATGACCAGGCGCGCGACTACCTCGGACAGGCAGTCAGAATAGCGCCGTCGGACCGCGAAGCGCTCTACTTCCTTGGCATGACCTACTCGAAAGACTCCAACTACGACTCCGCCCTTCACTACCTCAAGCGGACTGACATTCTTTACCCCGATGATCGGGAAACCAACCTTGAGCTGTACCGGGTCGCCATGACCGCCGGGGAAGCCGATATCGCGGCTGATGCCATCGAGGTCCTGATCAATACCGGCGACCCGGCCTCGAAGTACTGGGAGGAACTGGCCCACCTGCACGTGAAGCGGGAGAAGTTCTTCCTGGCCAACCGGTACTTCCGGCTGCTGCTGGATGCCGAGCCGGACAAACCCCAGCGCTACCTGGACGCCTCGAACGCCGCGGCTTCGGCGGAATCGGTCTCGGTGGCTCTCGAAATCATCGATTCGGCCCTCAACCGTTTTGGCGAACAGGAAGAATTCCTGCTGAATAAGGCGCTCTTCCTGGTTGCGGAAGATCGGTTCACCGAAGGGGAAATCATTCTGCGCCGCCTCGTCGCCGCCGACACAGCCAACATCGGGTATCGCGTCAATCTCGCCCACACCCTGGGCCTGCAGGATGACCCGCGCAAGCGCCGGGAAGCGCTGACACTGTACGAAGGACTAAAGGGACGAGTCGGAGACCAGTTCAACATCGATTCGCTTATCGGGGTTCTTCGAGAGCAGGTGGGGCAGCCGTAAAACGGCCGCCCTGACGCTTCGATCGCATCGACAGTGCTTATTGAAACGCTGTGCCGCCGGCCGGGTCGGCAGCATCGACAGCCGATCTGTCTTATCACCCTTCACATCGCCCGACCGCCACGTGGCTCCTCTGCAGCATGGATAGGTCTGCCTGCTGCTCAGGCACGGACAGTCCCTGAAATCTTGCTGTGGATAGGTTCTGGAGGGCAAAAAATTAGGGCAGGATTGCGAGAATCCTGCCCAACGCAGGGCTGTCTCGGTAAGAGACAGAGGGGGGTTTTTCCGAAATCTTTCTACTTCTTAAACACCAAGATATACTGATTTGTTCGATTGGCAAGAAAAAAATGCGAACTCTCGCTCATTAATCCGCCCGGCGCAATCCGCAGGGTATGCCGTGTCAGTTCTCGTCGCAAATCTTGCCATTTCGGATCTTCTCATCTCTGTTTATCGTTGCCTCGCCTGATCCCTTTTAGATCGCCGCCGGCCCGGCCGAAGCCGGGCCTGGCAGCGTCTTTGCAAGCGGGGCTTTTCTATTACAGTGACTTAGCGGCCGTCACCCTCATCATCGTTATCGTCGTCGTCATGGTCATCATCGTAGCCGTCGTCGTCACCATGATCGTCGTCATCATCGTCCCAACCGTCATTGTCCCGGTCACAGTCCCACGGATCGTTATACACTTCACCGCAGGTGAGCCGCCACATACCCTGGAAATACCCGGGCTTCTCCGGATGCTCGGCGGATTTGTACTTGCCCCGGAGCACACCGATCTCGTCGTGGGCGGCGTCAAATATCTTGCCCGCAAACCAGCCGCCTGCGTGGCGGAACGCTTCGTGATTGGCGTGGCGGTTCGGATGGGCCTTCCAGATTCCTCTGAGGAAGCCTTCAAAATTCCCGTCCTCGTCGATCCACTTGCCGTAGAACACGCCCTTCCCCTGGTCATCATGCCCCCACGACCCCTGAAGCCAGCCCTGAAGCTGCCCGTGGCGAGTCATCCACATGCCGCGGAAAACCTGCAGCGTGTCATCCTCAACTCCCCACTTGCCGGCCAGGAATCCGCGGGCGCAGGGAAGCCGGTCGAGTTTAAAGGCATGGAACATCACGGCGTTCCCGCCCTCAAGGTAGATCGTGGTATCCAGCGCAACAAGGTCACCCAGAGTGAAGGTGGCGCTGTACGGGCCGGTGGCAAAGTTCACGGTGACCGGATCGGGCCACGTCGTGTCAACGACTGTCATCCAGGTCGTATCACCGAGCGTATCGACAACCGGCGTGACGATCGAGTCAATCACCGGCAGGGGCCGCGGAAAATACATATCTATCGCGAGACCGTCGTGGTGAACCGTCGTCTGACTCACCCATTCGATGAGGCGACGGTCAGTGCGGTCCAGCACGTAGTCCTGGCCCCGTTCGAAAGCAATGAGCTTGCGGACGACTTCGACTCCGCGCGAAATTGTCAGCGAGCCGGTCCAGTCAGTCGGGGCTGTTGCAGTCGAATCGTACGTGAGCTGGCCCCAGACCACTCGGAAGTGGAAGAAGCCGGCGTCGGGGTCGGAAATAATCGAATCAGCTGCGGGCAGGTAAACAATAGGATCGGTGAATGCCACTTCTCCGGCCGCCGCACCGAGCAGATCGGTATCGCCGAAGCCCGGGGCTTCCGCCGTCGCCGTGTAGCCGCCGAAGTCGCTGTTCAGATCAACTGGATTAGTGCTGGTGTCGGTTGATTTGTCGGAGCAGCCGACGAACCAGAGAGCAGTAACCAGAATCAGAATCGGAAGAATCAGTCTGCGAATCATGGTTTCCGTCTCCATATGCTTTCCGGTTCAAGGTCGTTCACAGCTCAAAAGGCAATCAACAACCGTGCCAATCGCCACAGGTGCGGCCTAAGAGTTGAAAATGCAGCGGGTTAGGCTAAGGATAGCGACGGGAGAATGTCCCTGTGCGTGTACCGTACGGTACGAAGCCTGTGCACCTCGACCGAATCGGTACAAACCGCACCGAAGGACGGCACTTCTATTGCAGACCGAGGCGATTCGGCCGGGTTAGTTCTTCAATTGGGCGGAGTCTCGCAGCACATTGAGGGTCCGATCGATCCAGTTGAAGACGGAGTCGCGGCGCGCTCCTTCGATAAGTGTGCCCCAGTGCATGAGGCGGTAGCCCAGCAGCGGCATATCCCCCGCTTCGATTTCTTTGCGCATATCCGCCAGGAGTTCGGCCTGGTCATCCTCGCCGCCGAAAGGGAATCCGTCGGTAAGATCTAGGTGCTCCCGCCCCTCTTTGATGTGATCATCCAGCATGCCGCCGACTATGGGAAGATTGTGGTACCACGGGTAATCGGTGTGGGCGCTGTGACAATCATAACAGGATTTGCGGAGGATCGGCTCGATCGAACGATACTCGGCGTTTATTCGGTTGATCGTGCTGTCAGAGAAGAGGACGGCGGAGGCGGATTCGGCTCCTCCGTTCTCTGCGGCTTCCCCTTCGTCATCATCGGCAAAAAGACCGGCGCAGAGCAGCACAATGGCCGCTACCAGAATAACAGACAGCATTCGGCGAAATCTTTTCATGGAACTCATGCCCTTGCTCCTTTCTTGACCGGGCGGTTCGCGTTCACACCACGCGGGCGAGAAACCCGGCGTGCTCGGAGAGCAGCCGCTCCGCTTCCGCGCGGTCGCATTGCCGCTTATGCATCACGATAGCCGTCTTGACCGAGCCGCCCGCAGCCCCGAGAAGCCGGTCGGCCGTGTCGTATTCCACTTGCAGGAAGTCGATCAGGATCTTGCGGGAGCGCGCCGCCAGTTTTTCCGATCTCGCCTGAAGATCGACCATCAGATTGCCATAGGTCTTCCCCAGCAGCACCATCGCCGTGGTCGAGATCATGTTCAGCGCCATCTTCTGCGCCGTTCCCGATTTCATACGGGTCGATCCGGTAATCACCTCGGGGCCGACCGGAAGGGCCACGACCACATCGACCCCGACGGGAATGTCGTGCGGCTCATTGCAGATAACGAACGCGGTGCGGGCGCCGACCGAAACGGCGTATTCGAGACCGGCGCGAGTGTACGGCGTGCGTACGGAGGCGGCGATACCGATAACGAGATCTGTGCTGCTCAGATTGTGAGCGCGGAGATCTTCCACCGCTGCCTCGAGGCGATCCTCGACCCCCTCCTGCGACAGGACGAGCGTTGCGAACCCGCCGGCAATGACACCGACAATTCGGCCCGGGTCGGTGCCGAACGTCGGCGGGCATTCGGCGGCATCGAGCACGCCG